>JADZFK010000055.1 GCA_020849945.1 Pirellulales bacterium
CAACGCCGCCCTCAGCCTCCTCCGCCTCGCCAACATCCAAGAAATCGCACCCACCCTCCGCGAATTCGCCTATCAACCCCGGAAACTCTTACGCTTCCTCGGCATTATGAAAAACTGATCGGCCCTGTTTCCCAAGTATACGTGCCAGGCAAGCTCACCTTGCTGGCGCCATGCGAGACTTCTAGAATGGCCTCTCTCCCCTGACCGGATTTTTCGAGCTACGGCTCTGCCCCCCGCTAGTTCCCCGCTACAGTTTTAGTTACACGATCGGTACAAACCGCACAACCCACTTGCCACGCGGCCCACTGGCATTGGTCCCTAATCGTCCTCTCCTGAACGATGCCAGTGGCAATGTCCGCCGTCGGCTTCCACCAGACGCTTGGGCGTCGCCTCGACACGGAACATTGCCGATGCCTGCTGCCACGAAACATGTCGCGGTCTTTGGTTCGACGGGGAGCATCGGCTCGAACGCTTTGGAAGTGATCGCCGCGAGTGAAGGGCGTCTGCAGGTCATGGCCCTCTCGGCTCATGGCAATCTGCCTCGCCTCTTCGAGCAAGCCCAGCGATTTCGCCCGCGGTGGGTCATCGCCACCGACGAGGCTCGGGCCCGCGACTTCGATTGGAACGGCCTGCCGGGTGGCACCGAGTTACTTCTTGGCCCCGAAGCCCTGGTGCGGGTGGCGGCGGCTAAGGATGTAGACATTCTCCTGGCTGGCATCGTGGGAGCCGCGGGCCTTCGGAGCACCTGGGCAGCCCTGGAGGCCAAGAAGGTTGTAGCCCTGGCGAATAAGGAAACGCTCGTCATGGCCGGCAGCCTCGTGAAGCGTTTGGCGGCCGACCGCGGCGCGACCATCTTGCCCGTCGACAGCGAGCACAGCGCAATCTTTCAGGCCATGCACGCCGGTCGGCCCAAAGAGGTTCGTCGGATTGTTCTCACCGCCAGTGGAGGCCCGTTTCGAGACCGCTCGCCGGAACAACTCAAGCAGGTCACCATCGATGATGCTTTGGCTCATCCGACTTGGAACATGGGACCGAAGATCACGATCGACTCGGCCACCATGATGAACAAGGCATTGGAGATCATCGAGTCGCGGTGGTTATTCGACCTGGATGTAAACCAGATTTCAGTGGTTGTTCATCCGCAATCGGTGATCCACTCGTTTGTAGAGTTCATAGATGGCTCGGTGATTGCCCAGTTAAGCCCGCCCGATATGAAACTGCCGATTCAATACGCCTTGGAATACCCGCACCGCCAACCGGGCATTGCGGAACGGCTCGACTGGTCGAAGCGTTGGCGGCTCGATTTCGAGCCGGCCGACCCCGAACGATTTCCTGCTCTTGCCCTGGCGTATGAATGTGCCCAAGCCGGCGGAACGACCGGGGCCGTCCTCAATGCGGCCAACGAGGCCGCGGTCGCTTCTTTCTTGGAGGGCGAGCTACACTTTACGGAGATCGTCCCCGCATGCCGCAGTGTGCTCGAAGCCCACACCTTCGACTCCAATCCCACACTCGACCAACTGGAAGAACTTGATGCCTGGGCGCGTAACGAGATTAACCGGTGGGTTTGTGCGTAGTCATATAGAGACCGGCCATTTTGGCCGGTTGAGTATTCAGGAAAATAGCCCGGCCATCTTGGCCGGACGAAACAATCGCCCGAGATACCGTGTTGTTGATGCATCTTCGCGCCGACCCGATACGGGTCGGCTATCTATTTTTTGCTGAGTCAAAACCTCGGATTTAAGTTTCACCCCTCATTGGAATTGCATGATGGCGTTCAGCTTTCTCATAGCGGCACTTGATTGGGAAACCCTGCTGTGGTGGCTGAAGGTTGTGCCCATGGTGGCCTTGGGGCTTGGCGCCGTCATTTTCGTACACGAGTTGGGCCACTTCTTGGTAGCCAAGGCGTGCGGCGTTAAGTGCGAGAAGTTCATGATCGGTTTCGATATTGGCGGCTATAAGATCGCCCGCCAATGGGGCGAAACGCTTTATGGCATCGGGATCATGCCGCTGGGTGGCTATGTAAAGATGCTCGGCCAAGACGACGACCCGGCTCATATTGCCGAACAAATGAAGAAATCGCAGGTCGATTCTCGCAGCAGCGATGCCGTGCCGATTCGAGGCCCCAGTGGCGAAACTTATTATGTCGATCGGCGCAGCTACCTGGCCAAGAATGTGCCGCAACGGATGGCGATTATCTCGGCCGGCGTCATCATGAATATCATCTTCGCGTTTATCTTTGCCGTCGTGGCCTACGGCATGGGCGTGAAGTACCAGCCTTCGATTGTTTCCGAGACCATTCCCGGATCACCCGCGTGGCAAGCGGGGTTGGAACCGGGAGACGAAATCGTCAAGATTGGCGAGCGCGCGAACCCTACCTATATTCAACTTAAAGGCAGCGTCACTCTTGGCGATATCGAGAACGGAATCCCTTGCGAAGTACTCAGAGCCTCGAACCGCCAGATCGAATCGCTGCGGCTCAAGCCGCGGCAAGAGCACGGCGAACTGGCCATGATCGGCATCATCTCTGCGCAATCGATCGTGCTCCACGATGACAAACGCCACCAGGGGACGCTCCCGAATTCCCCTGCCGCCAAGGCAACACTCGTTGCCCCAAGTTCCGACGAACTTGCGGCACAAAAGCTCGGCCCCCCAAGGTTCCAAGGGGGCGATAAGATCGTGCAAATTGGCGAAGTGCCCATAGCCGATTATCGCGATCTGGTGGCCGAGTTTGCTCAACACCCCGGCGAACCGCTTCAAGTAGTGGTCGAGCGATCACCTGCTCCCAAGTCAGGTGAAAAGCATGCGAGCGCCGATGCAAAGCCAGCGGCCACCCGGCTCACCTTTGAAGTCCCCCCTTACGAATTCCGCGATTTCGGGTTCTCCACCAAGATTGGCCCCATCGTGGCCATCCAGGCCGATTCGCCGGCCGCTGCCGCCGGATTGAAACTGGGCGACGTCATCGAATCGATTGACGGCCAGCCCGCTGGTCAACAGGGCGGCTGGACCCCCTCCACACTCCCCGACCTGATGCGTCAAGCGGCCCAACAAAACCGCGAAGTGGAAATAGTCGTCACTCGCTCGGGCAGCCATGAAAAGAACGAAAAGTCCTCCGAGCCTGAACGGGCAACGATTCGCGTAAAACCGCGAGTGCCCCGAGTGATTTACTCCGGACTCGATCCCAATCATACGTGCGGTGCGGAAGCACTCGGCATTGCGTACCGCGCAACCAACGAAATTGATTCGATTGCCCCGGGCGGCCCTGCCGAACGTGCCCAACTTCTACCGGGAGATAAAATCGCCCAGGCCAACATCGTGTGGCCCAAGGACGAAAACGGCAAGGCCGACAAGCCACTTACGGTGGATTTCACGAAGCCAACGGCAAACTGGGCGGGCGTCGTCGCTGCCGTTCAACTTGCCCTACCAGGAACAAAGGTCGAGCTAACATTGGCGTCAAAGGCGAACGACAAGGGTCGCGTAGTTACCGTTGAGTCTGAGCCTGTTTCCAAAGTCTATTTTCCGGCGCGCGGGTTCATTTATGATCCGGTCTTCCGCACGCGAATGGCAAACTCGTTCACCGAACAACTGAGCCTGGGACTCGATGAGACCGTTGATAATTTGCTGCTTGTCGTGCGGTTCTTACGCAAACTCGGCACGCAAGTTCCGGCGACGATGCTCGGCGGCCCCGGCACGATCGCGGCTGCCGCGGGCGGTGCCGCTTCGCAGGGCATCTCATCGTTACTAATCTTTCTGACGATGCTCAGTGCCAATTTGGCTGTCGTCAACTTTCTACCCATCCCGCTTCTCGATGGCGGGCACATGGTGTTCCTGGCTTACGAAGGACTCCGCGGGCGGCCAGCCAACGAGCGCGTGGTCGTTGCGCTACACACGGCCGGGTTCGTCTTTCTCATCGGCCTGATGCTGTTCGTCATCGGCCTCGATATCCACCGCTGGCTCCTCACCTGATCCGCACGGAAGAGCCGCTTTGCCGCTTCAAAGGAAGTTAGTCCGCATTTCTCACAAGCAAAACCACGGAGGCACGGAGCCACGGAGAAAACCAGTAGCAAGTACCCCTACCACTATGAACAGTGGAAACACCCTGTCTCATAGCTACGGGCGGTTGACCTTCTCCAAACGATCTCTTGGCTTGTTCTTCGTGTTCTCTGTGTGCTCCGTGGTGAGAAATCCGGGTTAGCGGCCGGCTCGTGAGTTGACGTTTATTGAAACATTGAAAAGCAAGATAAGCGCGGAAGGTCTGAAGGCTCGATGCGGACGGGCCGCGGAAACAGCCCGCCCGACCGAACCGATGCCATTCAACATCGAGCCGTTTTGCATCGATCAAGAACTTAGGTTGCCGCGGGCCTGCCAGCCGGGCGGCCACCGACGACGCGCTTCTGCACGTCGGTTTCCAGCACGCCGAAAGCTTGCTCATGCCGCTGCACCGACATGTGCAACGCTTGCAGCATCCGCTTGGCCGTGTAGAAGTTCACCACGATTCGTTGTTTCACTTCAACGGGCTCTGTCGGAATGCCAAACGGTTGGGCGTTCAACCCAAAGTCGAGAATCAATTCCTCCGGCGTTCCGGTTACTCGACAGAAGTTGGCATACAGCGATATCGCGTTTCGATCCGTCACTTCAACTCGCTGTGGATGATGTTGTTGAGCCGCTTCGCCGTCTTGTTTTTCTTGCTCTGCCACGTGGGTTCCCCTAATTGACTGAAAAAAGTTTGCGAAAGGCGTGGATGATCGAACGCAAAGGAACGAGGATGCGTCGAATCGCCTTGTCCTTACCAATCTATCCGGAGTCCGCCACATCCACCACCATGACGCCGACAATCCCATCCGCTCGGGGCAACTCAAATACAATCTATGACGATTGTGCCAAAAAAACGACTTCCGGGGCCAGGGCCGAGCACTTATTCTCTCTGGGAAGCCAAGCAAGTAGGTCCCGCAAGCCGAGCGGGACTTTTCGTGAAGTGGATACCGAATAGGTAATTCCGTGTCCTACTCGGCTCGCAAGACCTACCTTGAAGCCCCACGCGGTAGGAAAACGGATCGGCCCTGTGAGGTTTTGTTGATTGCTGCCCGATAGCCGTTTAGGATGATCGACATGGAACACGGATATATCGCCGTCGATTTGGGTGCGGAATCGGGCCGGGTCATTGTTGGCGTTCTGGAAAACGATCGGCTTGAATTGAAGGAAGTCCACCGTTTTCCGCACGAACCGCTGTGGTTGCCTACCGGGTTGCATTGGAATCTTGGAGCACTGTGGCGCGAGATTGTGGCTGGCCTTGGCCATGCGGCCGTCTGGGCGACGGAGAGGCATTTGCCGCTCCTCTCGGTCGGCGTGGATACGTGGGGCGTCGATTGGGCGCTCGTCGATCACGCGGGCGAACTCGTCGGCCTGCCCCATTGCTACCGCGACCCACGCAATGAAGCGGCATTTGCCGCCGTTCTCGCAAAGCTCGGCCGCGAACGAATCTACCAGATGACTGGCATCCAGTTCATGGCGCTCAATTCTGTCTGCTCGCTTTACGCGCATCTTCAGGCAAGTCCTGGCGCGTTTGCCGCCGCCGAGACGTTACTGTTCATGCCGGATCTCTTCCACTATTGGCTCAGTGGCCAGCGCACGGTGGAAGCAACGATCGCCTCTACCAGCCAAATGATGGATTGCCACACCGGCCAATGGGCCTTCGAACTGCTCGGCGAACTGGGGTTACCCACGAACATCCTCTTGCCGACAACGCCTCCGGGTTCGGTGGTGGGTACTCTGCGCGCCACACTTGTCGAGGAAACCGGCCTGCCCGCTTCGCTAAAGGTTGTAGCTCCCGCGGCTCACGATACGGCTAGTGCGATTGCTGCGGTGCCGGCCATTCAACCGGTGGCATCGCCGACTTGTTCGGGCACCCTCGCGCTACCCAACTGGTGTTATCTTTCTAGCGGGACGTGGTCGTTGCTCGGTGCCGAGCTGCCCCAGCCATGCGTTACGCCACAAGCGCAAGCGGCGTCGTACACGAATGAGCTAGGCGTGAACGGCACGTTTCGATTTCTCAAGAACATCGCGGGGCTATGGCTAGTTCAAGAGTGCCGACGCGATTTGGCCCGGCGAGGTACCGAGCTTGATTACGTTGCCCTCACCCGGTTCGCCAACGAAGCGCAGCCATTTCGCACACTGGTCGACCCCGACCACGCGGCCTTTCAAACTCCTGGCGGCATGTTGCAGAAGATCGCCGATTTTGCCCTCGCCACCGAGCAGCCCGTTCCCACCTCGCCCGGGGAGTTCGTTCGCTGCTCGCTCGAGAGCTTGGCGTTGGCATACCGCGAGAAGCTGGCCATGCTGGAAACCATTTTGAGCCATTCGTTTGAGTTGATCCACATCGTGGGCGGGGGCGGCAAGAATGAGCTGCTTTGCCAGATGACGGCGGACGCCACCGGCCGACGTGTGGTAGTTGGCCCTCACGAAGCCACGGCCATCGGCAACCTGCTCGTTCAAGCGATGGCCAGTGGCCAAGTGCGCGACCTGACCCATCTCCGGCAAATCGCGGCCCAATCCTCCGAACTAGTTGTTTACGAACCTGCCAGCACCCAAGTTTGGCAGCGAGCAGCGCGACGTTTTGAACTAATTAGAGCCTGAAAACCGGTGTTTGCGGCTTCTCGTTCTCGGCCTTTGGGCCTTTGGTACCGAGAATTGCACTCTTCCCCCGGCCACGCCAACCCGATACACTTAAGGATTCCCAGGACCGCGGCTTTCAATGCTCCCGATTTGAGATCATCCCATGCCCAAACAAAAAACACACAAAGGCACCAAGAAGCGTTTCCGCCTTTCTGCCTCTGGTAAGGTCAAGCATCGCCCCGCTGGCACCAGCCACTTGGCCACTCGCAAGGACCAAAAGCGGATCCGCAAACTTCGCGGTACCGATACGCTGGCCCCTGGCATGATCAAAAGGATTACCCGCGCGCTGGCCGGCAACAGCTACTAGGGTTCCAACTATTTCGCCTTCGGCCGTTGACCGGGGGCGAAGTGAACGATTGATGCGGCGGAACAGCTTCGCCACGTTTGCAAATCACAACACGACAAGCCCGCCGGGCACAAGTAACTCCTGCCGCAATCTTGCCGCGGGGGCCTGGGCGCGCAAGATATCGGAAGGGCAACCTCCATGAGGACCACGAATGGCGTCGCACGGCGTCGCAAAAAGAACCGCCTGTTCCAAAAGGCGAAGGGTTACGTCGGCGGCCGACGCCGCCTGCTCCGCACCGTCAAGGAAAACCTAACACGCGCTGAAGCATTCGCCTTCCGCGATCGCCGCGCACGCAAGCGTGAGTTCCGCAAGTTGTGGATTATCCGCATCAACGCCGCCTGCCGCGAGCGCGGCCTGCGTTATAGCGAGTTCATCAACGGCCTTGCAAAAGCCAACATAGAACTCGATCGTAAGAGCCTCTCCGAATTAGCCATCTTCGACCCCGCAGCCTTCGATGCCATCGTCGAAAAAGCCAAAGCGGCTTTGGCTTAGGCGAGCAACGAACGCGGTTCTGTTCCGTTGAACTTGGTTGTGTTCAAGAGTACTTACGCCGAAGGCGCTAGGCTCTGAAGCCCAGGGTGCGCCACCGAGTCGGCGACCCTGGGCTTTAGAGTTGAACCACCTCGCGGTAAACTGGGCGGCTTAAGCTGCACACAACCTCAATCGCCACTGAAACCTCCCATGTCCGACGAAATCCTGCTCAACGAAGCCGCGTATGCCGTGTGGCAAACGGTTAGGGAGCGCGGGCCGATTGAGTTGGGTGAAGTGGTAAAGATTACCGGGGTCGATCAGGCACAGGTCTCGGCGGCAGCGACGGATGCTTCGACGCAAGGCTTCTTCAAGATAACGGAGACTTTCAAAGAGGAGCTAGCCATTAGCGAAGGCGCGAGAGCGCTATATGAGGCCGGACTTCCGGAATTCCTGGCGGCCTCGAAGTTGCACCAATCCGGTGGTGAAATGGCCATGCCCGAATTCGTAGAATGGGCCAAGCGAAAGAACGTCGCAGTCAACGACATTTTCAAATGGGGAGCAGCACGAAATTGGATCGAGAGAATCAAGGACTCAAGTGGCTTGCGCATTTCACTTACTGCTGCAAGACGTAACAATCCGGACGCAATTCCGAGTGACATCGCACTGTTAACAAGGATGCATTGGCACGGCAGTTGTTTTCTCGACGAGCTGGATTCAGAAACTCAACCAGACCTAATAAGGGAACTGCTCTCTAAACGTCCAGAACTCGCCAAGATTAAACAGCGGACTACTCGCTCATTGAATCTCACGGAAAAGGGGACTGGGGCATTCAAGAGTCGGAATGTCCGCCAGGTGAAGGAACGCAACACCCTCACGCCAGAAGACCTTGAATCGGGTGCGTGGCGCGAGATTAAGCTTCGGCCGTATGATGTTACGCTTGCGGCTCGTGATGTTCATCCCGCCAAAATTCACCCGCTTCGGAAGATCATCGAGCAAACGCGGCGGGCGTTCTTGGAAATGGGGTTTGCCGAGGTCGTTTCGCCGATGATCGAATCGGCCTTTTGGAACTTTGACGCGCTCTTCCAGCCGCAAGACCACCCCGCCCGCGACATGCAAGACACGTTCTACATGCGCGACCCAGCCGCCGCGCCGCTGCCTGGCGAGTGGGACGGACTTCAGTCCGTCCATGGCGGGCCAGAAAAAGGTGTCAGGATCCATTTTCCCACTCGGCAGGGCAGCGCCAATGAGGAAATGGTTCCTGACACCTTTGTCGACATCGTCAACAACGTCCGCCTCACGCACGAAACGGGCTGGGAAACAGGCTCGGAAGGCTGGGGCTACACGTGGAGTCCCGAAGTTTCGAGGCAGGTGGTACTACGAACGCACACCACGGCGGCCACGATTCGGGCGCTGGCCGCGAACCCGAACCCGCCGGGTAAGTTCTTCTGCGTCGGCTGGACGTACCGCAACGAAACGATCAGTTTCAAGCACCTGCCCGTTTTTCATCAGGTCGATGGCATTATCATCGACGAAGAAGCCAACCTGGCTTCGCTCATGGGTACGCTGCAAGAGTTCTACTCGAAGATGGGTTTTGGCCGTGTGAAGTTCAAGCCGGCGTTTTACCCATACACCGAACCGAGTGTTGATGTCGTTGTTTACATGGAATCGCGCGGCAAGTGGATCGAGATGGGTGGTGCCGGCATCTTCCGCCCAGAAGTTACGCTACCGCTCGGGTGCAAGTACCCTGTGCTTGCGTGGGGGCTTGGCATCGAGCGACTCGCGATGATCCGGTTCGGCCTCGCGGACATCCGCGAACTTTATCGCCCCAGCCTCGATGCGCTGGAGGAGGTGCCGCTATGTCGCTGAAGCGAGGATGCAGGAGACAGGATGCAGGGGGCAAGGAACAAACAGCCCTCGTGCTGAATAAGCCCATTGGTTCTTCAGTCCCCGGCACTGCCGAGGGTTCTGCCTTTCCCTGCCCCCTGCCCCCTGCATCCTGCCCCCTTTCGCCGGAGGCGGCGCCATGCCCATAGTCAACATCGACCTCGCCTGGCTCAATCGCTTGCTCGGCAAGCCGTACGAAACGGCCGTGCTGCAAGAGTCGCTCGAACAAATTGGCTGCGATGTGGAGGACGTCGTTGAAATCGAGCGCAGCCGCTGCCCGCAATGTGGCTCGCTGGTCGAGCACCCGCTCGGGCAAGAGGAAATGAAGTGCTGCACGATGTGCGGCTACGAGTCGGAGGCATCGTTCAAGCAGGTCGGTAGTCAGCAAGTGATGCGGCTCGACTTGCTCGCCGACCGTCCCGACCTGTTCGACGTTGGCGGCCTGGCCCGCGCTCTCCGCGGCACGCTGGGCATCGAAAGTGGCCTGCCCAAGTACACGACCAAAGGGTCGAGCCTCGAAGTTCATGTCGACAAATCGGTAACCGAGAAGGACAGCCACCGGCCGTTCATCGCCTGCGCGGTGATGACGCTGCCACCCGTCGACGAGACGAGCCTTGCCGCGATCATGAAGCTGCAGGAGAACCTGCACTGGGGCGTCGGCCGCGACCGCAAGCTGGCCTCGATCGGTGTGTACGATTTTTCCACGATCACCGGGCCGATTAACTACACGACGATCGACCCCGATAAAGACCCGTTCGTGCCGCTCGGTATGCCGGGCAAGAAGATGACCGGCCGGCAGATTCTGGAATCACACCCCAAGGGAATGGCTTACGCCGAACTGCTCGCCCAACACAAGCGTTACCCTGTGTTGGTAGATTCCAAGGGCCAGGTCCTCTCGATGCCGCCGATCATCAACAGCGAAGAAACGAAGGTGAAGCAGGGCACGACGCGGGTATTCATTGATGTCACGGGCATCAGCCGAGCGGCTGTTACAAAGTCGCTCGATACGCTAGTTTGTTCGCTCGCCGAAATCGGCGGCACGATTGAAACGGTCCAAGTCATTCACCACGACGACACGACGAACACGACGCCAGATTTACAACCCCGAACGGCCGCCATCGAGTTGAGCGAAGCGAAGCGATGGCTGGGTTTACCGTTGGACGAGGTCTCACTCGCTGCCTCACTCCGCAGGATGCGGTTCGATGTTGGGGAGCGTGGAGCGCGGAGCGAGGAACGAGTTCAAAGCAAGAAGACCTCACTCCTCACTCCTCACTCCTCACCCCTCACCGTCTCCTTCCCCGCGTACCGCACCGATATCCGCCACATGGTTGACCTGTTTGAAGACGTCGCCATTGGCTTCGGCTATGCGAACATCGAACCGCGGCTTGTGAAGTCAATGACTGTCGGTGCTCCACGGCCGGAGGAGGTACTGAGCGATCGCGCTCGGCAGGTGCTCATCGGGCTAGGATTCAGCGAGATTATGAGTTTGCCGCTTACGACCGAGGAGCAGCAATTCGAGCGGCTACGCATGTTGGCCCCCGAACGTTACCCCCAGGTGGCGAATCCGAAGCTAAAGGCTTACAACGTGGTCCGCACGCATCTCATGGGCGGCCTCATGGAAGCGCTTCGTGAGAATCGTCGCCGTGTGATGCCCCTGCGGTTTTTCGAGATCGATAACACGGCCGGTCTGGATGAGGCGGCCATTACAGGTGCCAGCGAGGAACGCCGCGTGGCGTTCGTCGAGATCGGCCGCGAGAGCGGCTACGCCACCGCCCGCAGCACCGTAGATTCGCTCCTCCGCGAACTGGGCTGGCAACCAACGTATGCGGCAATCGACCACCCTACCTTTGTCCCTGGCCGCGCCGCCACCCTCACCGTCGCTGGGCAAGAAATTGGCATCCTGGGCGAAGTCCACCCCGAGGTCCTCACGAACTTCGGTCTGACGTATCCCGTCGCCATGGCAGAAATAACGCTGCAACGCATCTTCTGAGCGGGTTGCAACACCGATGGCAGTCGGCGAACATGGTTTCATGAGTTCGACCTCGACCGGACCAACGATCGCCAACTTCCTAGCTCGAGTAGTGGCCTGTCGCGGCGCGGACAACGCCCTCGGATACTTCCGCGAATGCGATCTCCACTGGCTAACGTGGCAAGAAGTTGGGGATGCTGTTTCTCAGCTCGCGGATGGACTGCGTAACACAGGGTTAGAACCGGGCGATTGCGTGGCCCATGTTTCGGAGAATCGCCCTGAGTGGATTATTACCGATCTGGCACTGCACTTAACGGGGGCTGTGCATGTGCCGATCCACATTTCGCTTGCCGGTGAGCAAATTGCCGCCCAGATTGCCGATTGTGGTGCCCGGCTCGTAATTGTTTCGACCTCCGAACTGGTAGAGAAATTTGTGGGGCACTTGCACGGCGCAGTACCCATCTATCACTACGACGCTAGAATCGCCGGCTTTCGCCCGGCGGCTATCTCGAACCCGATTCCTTGCCTTGGTTCTCGACCCTCGGCCCTCGACCCTCGACCTGCCAACCCTCGCCCCACTTGCCCTCTCTCCTCTCGTCTTGCGACGATCCTTTACACGAGCGGTACTACCGGTCGGCCTCGTGGCGTGATGCTCTCGCACGCCAACCTCGCCGCAAACGCCGCCGCGATGGTTGAGTCTTTTGGCCCGATTCGAAATGAAACGCGACTGTGCATTCTACCTCTCAGTCACATTTATGCCCGAACGTGTGATTTGTATACTTGGGTTTACCGCGGTTCGCGGTTGGTGCTCGGCGAGAGCCGCGAGACTCTCGCCCGCGATCTTGGTCTGGCACGGCCCACGGCACTCAACGCGGTCCCCTATCTGTACGAACGAATCTGCAATCATATTCGCGGGGCAGGCGGAGATGAGTCTGCCGCGGTTCAGAACTACTTTGGGGGCCAAATGGAAATGCTCCACTGCGGCGGCGCGCCACTCGCCCCCGAGATCGAACAATGGTTTGCCTGCCGCGGCATGCCCGTGCTGCTTGGCTACGGCCTAACCGAATCGTCGCCGGTTATCGCCGCTTCCACCCCACTCGCCCATCGCGCCGGTAGTGTGGGCAAGCCGCTCGCAAACCTTAGGCTTCGCATCGCCGAGGATGGCGAAATATTGGTCTCAGGACCAACCATTATGCTTGGATATTGGAAAGATGAATCGGCCACATCCGCAGTCCTTCACCATGGCTGGCTCGATACGGGCGACCTTGGCGAACTCGATGCGGAAGGCTTTCTCACCATACGCGGCCGCAAGAAGGAGCTTATCGTTCTCTCGACGGGCAAGAAAGTGATCCCCTCGCGTGTCGAACTCCTTCTGACTTCTTCCCCGCACATCGACCAAGCTGCTGTTTATGGTGATGGCCACACGGGGCTTGCCGCCCTGATCGTTCCGCAACCACTTGCTAGTCGGCCAAGCGATTACGAAAGAGCATCGGCCGACCATTGTGCTCAACAACGGCATGCGTTCTACGAAGCCGAAATCAAACGCTGCCTTGCCGCAGCGGCTCACGAAGAGCAGATTCACCGCTTTGCGCTCGTTGATCGCCCGTTCTCGATTGAACAAGGCGAACTGACGGCCAAACTTAGCCTCTGCCGGGAAGTCATCGCCAAGAACTTCGTCGCCGATCTGGCCCAATGTTTCGCCGAGGGCTAGACCAGAGTTTTTTCCACGGAGCACACGGAGAAAGCAGAAAAGCAAATTGGTCATTGCAAATTGATCATTTGTCAATGGCGATTCCGAAATGGCCAAGTTTCAAATGACGGTGAATCACAAAATCAATTGCAACAAACAAGTTGAGGGTATCCAGGGATTGGAACCGCCTCAGCCCCCGGGTTTGCCGGGGGGTTAACGCATCGTGACACTGTGGAGCGCCCCCGGCAAAGCCGGGGGCTGTGTGTCCAATTCTCGGATGCCTTCAATTAGTTCGGCGAGTAGAGAAAGCGGTGATGAGCTCCCGGAGGGGCAATCATCACCCCACACGTTATCGTAATTCCAATCCGATATTGTCCAGTCTCTGCTCCGACCCGCATATTCATTACATCCGGCGTTTGTTTACCTAGGCGTTTTGACCGGCGCATGGCTGCGGCCTATATATCGTTGAGAAGATCCCGCGATTCTTGCAAGAGAAGTCGCCCGAGATTCGCCGCCGAAGGCCGTGCGCACGCGCCTCGGCGAGCCGATATCGCTCACGGTCTGGTTGAGCGAATTGCATCCGTTGAGTTCTGCATGCCCGAGCAAGAAACGTCGCCGACCTCTGTGGCAACAGCCTCTGTGCTGTCGGCGGCCGCGCTGCGCGAACTCGGCAAGCAGGCCGAGAAGGCTCTCTCCTCAAGCCGCGACTTAGCCGCTCGTCTGGAAGTCGACATTGCGAATCAGTTCGATCACCTATCGGCGGCCCTTGCCGCCCAGGTCGACACCGACTGCTCGGCCCCATTGGAAATAGTCACTTTCGAGGCGGACAAGAAATCTCATCTCGCCGAGATCGAACGCCTCACTGGTGAGCTTGCAAAGTCGCAAGAAGCATGGCGCGAGGAACGGAAGGCTCTGGAGGGTGATCGCCAGGAGCTTGCCACTCGGGCCGAGCTGCTCGAATCGCGTTACAGGATATCGCAAGAGGAATGGCGCAACCAACTTTTGCAATTCGAAGCACGTCTCCAGGAGCAACACGCTTCGTGGAACGAACAGCGCGCCGAGTGGGGCACAACACGCGCCACACTCGAACGCCAGCGCGATGAGATTCAGCAGAAGTTCGACCTGGCGTTGCAGGATGTCCAGCGGATGCGCGAGCGGGTATCTGAACTGGAAGCCGACTTGGCACGACGCCCCTCGGTCGAACTTGCCGATTCAGCCGAACTCGTGTCTCTCCGCGCGGAACGCGATGCGCTGCTTGAGCGTGTCGAACAGCTCGAATCTCGTCCGGCCTCGCCGCTTGATTCGGAGGTCGAGCAGCAATTCTCCAATCTGCAACGACGTTTCGAGCTGGCCGTAGAGGATGTCCGCGAACTGAAGACGAAGAACGCCCAGCTCGAGTCTCGCTTGGCGGAGAACTCGAAGTCTCGTTCGGCACCGTCCACGCCGACCGACTCGGGGAGCATGGACTGGGAATCGCAAAAAAGACGTTTGCTCGCCGTGCTCGCCGACGAAGGCGAACCGATCCACGAGCCTGAACGTCAGCAGGAACGCTGTTCGATTCAGGACACGATCGAGATGACGGACGCAATCGTTGCCAAGAAGGACCTGCTCATCGCCGAGTTGACGGCCGAGTTGGAAGTTGCCCGAAGGGCCGCCAGCAACACGGCCCCCCAGGGCGGTATGTCCGACGAATTGATTGAGACAGACGAGATCATTGCCCAACATCGCCGCCGTGCCCAGGAACTTGAGCGCGAGATGATCGAGAAACTCCGCTCGGCCGAACTGGAGCTTTCGGTCGAGCGGGCTAAACTGGCCCGAGAGAAGGCCCACCTTGAAGAACTCCGCGCAACACTCGACTCGCAACGTCAGCATGCGGACCCCAACGCGCCCGCTGAGGCCGCCGGTGCGCCACGGCGTCGCTGGCTTTCGAAACTCGGGATCGACGGAAAGGATTGAGCGAACCGACCAAGTGCTCAGCCCGCGGACTCCGCTTCCATCCGATAGATGGCCAAGTGTTTTCCGCCCACGACAAACTCGTGAACCTCGAACTTGCCATCCACCGCGATGGGCCGAATCGTGAAATTGGCCGTCTTGCCTTGCTTCATTTCCACTAAGATACAATCGTACAACGCCGCGCCCGGGCCGAAGCAGCACTCCTGATTATCTCGCACCAGAACAAATTGCCTGATCCCATGTTTTTGGGGCGTCGGCAAAATGTAACCGCGAATCCGAATCCGCTGCCCATCGAGCGCCTCGATCTCCTTGGTCAGCATGGAACGCTCGAACTTCTCTCCCACGATCATGTCGAATCGCAGGTCGTCGAAGGTCTTGTCGAAGGGCCGGTCGCCCGCTTTCTCCAATACCACCGTTTTCGCCCCCGGCTTGGGCTTGGGCGGCGTAGTTGCTGAACCATTCTTCGTGGCATCTTCCGCCGCGGTCTTCCCCGTTGTCGCACGCTCTGTCTGCGTCGGCACAACGGGCCCGCCGCGAACGGCCGAACCTTGCTCACACCCAAGCCAGCCTGCCATCGCGGCCACAGCAGCCATCGCCACGGCGGCAGCCCAGCCTCGCCACGCCAATTGATCGACTGATTCAACCATTGCTCATGCCGCAATCCGAGATACACAACCCGAATCCTTCAACCACCCGCTCAGTATTTCGCATAATCGGCTTCGAGTGAAAACACGGGCAACTGCGCGCCCGTCGCCGCGTTCCGTGGTTCGATGTGCAATGTTCCGCCCATGCGATAGACACCTTGGGAATAGTTCACGCGTAGATCACCTTTCAGCACAACGTATGCTTGGTCGTAGTACTTGATTTTCGACAGATCGCCAAAGCAACACTGGTTGTTGTCTCGCACCAAGAGAAATCGGTCAATTCCTTGTTGCACACTCACTGAATCGGGGCGCAAGTAACCTTTGATGAACACCTTCTTCCCCTGCAATGCCATGATTTCTGGCGGCACCCTCACCCCGCCCCGTTCTTGGATCTCATCGGGCTTCATCGCGTTAAATGAAGTTCGCTCATAGCCCTCGGGCACTTCGGTGGCATAAACATAACCGCCATACGAAACGCCCGCCACCAGGAACAGTAGAGAAAGCACGGCCCCGCTTAGCGCCAAGCCGCCGCCCGCGTATTGTTCAGGCATGCGGCGAATCGTGGCTAGTGCCCGGAGCCCTAGAAACAGCCCGATCAAGGGAATTGGGGCCGTCAACAGGCACCACTCGAAACTATCCGCCGCCACGAGGGGGACGACGATGCTCAGCAGCCCCAACACCAGCGAGAGCAAGGCCCCCACGTGCAGCGCACGGTATTGAATCTCGCCGGCGGCATCGTCTTGAGCGACAGCGACGCCACCGATCATGACTGTGTTCATACCGCACCCGCACGCAAGATCAACCAGTAGACGCCCATGAGCGCAGCTGCCGCCACAACGGGCACACCCATTACTAACAACAGGTGATGCTCTGTTGCAACCACCGGCTTGGGGTTCTCCACCGGATGTGGTGTTGCATTCCGTGCAACAAACTCAGGGGTATCTTCTCGGTTTTCTTTCCCAAGCCCTTTTTCTGTTTGTCGACCGGCTTCGACTTTCCGCGTTTCTTGCTCCTGGCCAGTTCTTCCAAAAGCGGCTGGGTCGGGTATCGCCGAAACATCCGTCTTCGCATCCTCGGGCGAAGCTTGGAAACCTTGCGGTTCCACAACCGGCGATGGTGCCTTCTCCGTAGCGATATTCGCTTCGGAGGACACCGGCTTCTCTTCGTTGTTCTCGGCAGGCTGGTTGCTCGCGTCCTTCGCAGCCGTAGCCTCGTTGGCCGAACTAACCGCCGAAGCCGCTCCGCGGGCGCGGCTCAACGCCCCAAAGGCCATCAAACTGCGGGCTGTCTTCACCGTTTCAGGGTCGAGCTTCTCCAATTCCTCGAGTGCGGCCGATGCCCGCTTTCCTAACTCACCAGGCTGTTCGCTCGCCACGGTTAGGTAACTTACCACGGGCTGGCGCATGTAGCCATTTTCATCCGAAGTTTTGAACATTTCCACGAGTTGGTCGAGAACGGCCCAATCTTCCCAACGCGACAGATCGAGGATGACCTGATCGGCAAACTCCGGATTCTTAAGCAGTAGCCGCATCGCCGCCAACAACCGTTCACGAGGTATCACACCGGTGTTTTCATCGCCGTGAAAACGCAACGCCATGATGGTAGAGTACACGTGAGTGTACTCGGCCCGTGGATTCTTGAGAAATCGATCTTCGATGAGTTGCATGCCCTCGGGCCCACGCAGCACCAAGTAGCACGCCACGAGGGCATCGAGGCCCAATTTCCTTCGTCGATCATCCTGCTGTGCCGCTTCAATCACCATCGGCAAGAACCAAGGCCCCCCCATCGAGAGGCCTAACCCCACATCGTGTTCGAGTGTCGGACGCAACTGCTCGAAATCGGAAGCGATCATTCCTTCCAAGAGCGGTACATCGTCTTTAGTCCCACACACGCCCAGCATCGTCAGGTAAAGCCGACGACGGCTCGGACTAGCCTCGGGATCGGCAACCCACTTTAGGATCCGATCATGGTGCATCTTATTTTTGAGGGCCAGGAGATCCGCATACGGAGCCTTCGCGAACTCATCGTAAGCATCTTGAGCCAACAGCGGGTCGGCATGCTCTAAGTACTCTTGGAAGAATTCGATCCGATCGGCCCCCAACGCTGGCACCGATGGCAACTTGCGCACGTACTCGACTGCCGCGGTGGAAAGAGGCAAAGGAGTCGTCCAATCTACTTTCTCCTCGCCCAAGCCGGTTATGAGATAGACCTTTTCCCGATTCGAGTCGCCAAAGAAAACAACGTCGATCTCGCTTCCTCCCTTCAATTCTTTAGCGCCCTTCAGCACTTCGACGACAGAAAACTTTGCCATTCCCGAGTTTGGGTCCCCGGGATCGGCCGTTGCCGGTGCCTCTTTCACTAACTTCGCCAGCACGACCGAATCGGCCCCGCCGGTTTCCTCACTCAGGGTTTTCGTCTCTACGCTACAGAACGGGCAAGCAACGGCTCGGCTCAACATGGCCGAAAGTGCAATCGCAAGACCTATTCCGACGAGAATGGCCATGATGTTATTTCGCATTGCTTCGCTCCGATCGGCTACACAAGGTTGGCATACTCGACTCGACACTCACGAAACAGATACCGCGAAATTGGACTTTTTGGAGCGGGATGGATGCCGAATCTCTGTTGCATGAATCGCTTGGGAACTCCAACAAGACCGAACCGTTCCTCTCCACGGTAAGCTCCAGGCAGCCTGCCCCCCCGAAATAAGAGGGGAGTTTGTAACGCTAGTGCTTTGCCTCAAAACTTATTCTGGATGGAGCAGCGGTTCAGGCAAGGGCAAGAATTCAGCAATACTCGAACCCTCCCCCAACCCCTCCCGAAAGGGAGGTGACTTCTAAGACAAAGCACGGGGATGCTCTTTCGGGCAAGTCTCGTTCGTGTCCCTTATTCTACTCGTATTCGGCCTTGCCGCCCACGCCTGCCGATTGCTCTGGCAACACGGTGGTTCCGTAGGCCATTCTTCTTGAGTGCTCCCACTAACGACTGCCCGAGAGCGACTTTGCCACATCGGTGCGATAAGCGGTAAGTGCTGGCAAGAAACCCACGATCGACGCCAGTAACATCAACCCGGGGATCAACAGAAGCTCCTGCCAATCGAATGCAAACGAACTGAGGACGATGCCCGTTCGTTCGAGCACATACGGGCTGGCCAACCCCAAGAGGCCGTGCCCCAGCAACATCCCGAACAGCCCACCGCCCACCGCCAGCAAAATCGATTCGATGAACACAATGGCCATGACGGCGCTGCGACTGGCCCCCAAAGCCCGCATCACGGCGATATCATGGCTTCGCTCACTCATCGAATTGTAGATGCTGACCAAAATGCTGACGCTCGCCACCACAATGATCAGGATTGTAAGCACCAACAAAACGACCTGAACCGGCCCCACTATGCTCTTCAGCAAGATGTCGATCTCTCGCATCGGCGCGACGGCCTGGGCTATTCGATCCTTACCTTTGTTGATTCCCATGTCGAGCGTCATGGCAAAGAGTGGGTTTTCCTTGCACAACACCAGGATCGATGTCACTTCCCGCTGGTCAATCGGCAACGGCTCATCCACATGCCCGTGGTCGTGCTCGTGCCCCGCATGGGCATCATGGCCGTGCTCATTGTGCTCGTGAGCTTCATCCCCGTGAGCTTCATCCCCGTGAGCTTCGTGTTCGTGAGTTTCGTGTTCATGTCCGCCGGATACCTTCTGATCACCTTCCCCCGTGTGATGCACATCTTCACTGTGCTTATCCTTGCTGTGCTCATCGGCTTCACCTTCGTGAGCATGGCCTTCGTGAGCATGGGTTTCCTGGTCCTTTACCGTTTCCGCGCCTGTCACATCTTGCTTCTGATCCTCATCTAAATGCTCCTGCTCATGTTCCTCTTCACGTTCCTCGTGCCTTTCATGGGCTTTTTCGCTTCTTGCGTTGGGCGGTGCGTGCTGCTCGCTGGTCGCCTCATCCTCCGCTGCCTCCTCATCCGCGAGCGCATGACCTTCCAGCCGATAGAACCCTTCGATATTGATAAACACGGCCCGATCATTTGCCGTGCCCGTGGGCTTCAGGATGCCGACAATCTTAAATCCATCGTGTTTGTGCCCGTCGCCGCCGATCCCGTGCGTCGGGTGAATTTCATCCCCCAGCTTCAATTTTGCCTGGGCGGCCACGATCGATCCGATGACCGCCTCGAATGCCGCATCGTGAAAGGCGTGTCCGTGCAACTGGCTGGCATCGCGTAGGTTCTTCCCGTTGCCTTGAAACTCGTAGCGCAACGGCGTTCCGTTGGGCAATCGACCGTACTCGATCTTATCGAACAGGTCGGGCGTCGTGCCGACCACCCGAAACATTGTCCCGTTTGGCGCTTGGTAACTATCTCCGAGACACTGCGGAATGGCCACTTCGACCGAGTCGGCAAACTCTCCACCTGGCAGGAACTTCTGATAATATGTGTAAGGAATGGGATATAACGGCTGACCGATGTGGTAGACCGTACTCAGCACCAACTGGAGGGCCCCCCCCTTACCGCCCACAATATAGTTATACCCTTGCGCGCTCTGTTTGAACTGCTCCACCGTGACCGCATAAATGACCATGACGGCAATCATCACGGCCACGCCCAAAGCCATCGAAAACGCGGTCAGCACCGAGGCCAACCCACGTTGCTGGATATTCCGCCAAGCTATCTTCCAATACGACATCCTGATGGTCTCCTCCGCTCCCGGTTTGGGGAGGGGTTGGCAGAGGGGAAGCCCTCGCCCCTGTCCAATGAACTCGCCACTCGCAGCCTAACCACCGCTGATCACCCGATTCAACTGCTCCAACTGCTCAATCCGCTCGAACTGGTTCGAGACTTCGAGCGAGTGTGTCACCAATAACATCGCAACGTTTTCCGCACGGCAAACATCCCGAAGCAAATCGACGACTTGCTGTTGATGTGCGGGATCAATGTTTGCCGTAGGCTCATCCGCTAGCAGCAGTACGGGGCGGTTCACAAGCGCTCGCGCCACGGCGACTCGTTGTTGTTCGCCCACCGAAAGCGCGCCTGGCTTGTGAGAAAGCCGGTGCCCCAACCCGACCCGTTCCAGCAACTGGGCCGCGCGGGCGGCATCGGTGCGTTGGCCGGTAAAAGTCATTCCCAACTGAACATTTTCTAGCGCCGAGAAGCCGGCCAGAAGGTTGAACGTTTGGAATACGAACCCGAGCTTGCGAGCACGGAACCGATCTCGCTTCGCTTCCGTGAGGCGTGTGACGTCGGTTTGATCGATGAGGATCCGTCCGCTATCGGGCGAAGCAAGCCCGGCAATCAGGTTGAGAAGCGTCGTTTTGCCCCCTCCGCTACTGCCGCGGATTACCATCTGCTCTCCCGCGGCAACGTCGAGGCGAGGAACATCGAGAATCGACAGCAGCTTTCCATCTGGCTCTCGATACGATTTCTTGACATTCTCAACCAGCAGCATGAGGAGCCTTCCGTAGATCAATACGCCCTTAATTTGTATTTGCAATTCAATTGCATTATAACGGCAGCTCCCCCACGGGCCTAGCAGCCCATCGACTTTTTCATTAGGCCGCTACTGTGCCCCCACCGAAACCATTCCCTCACCGAGGGGGGAGGCTTGACTCTGCCGAGATTTCCACGAAGCCCACCGACCGGTTGGACGAGCTCGGAATACAATCCGACCACCTACAAAAACTATTCCCTGGATTACAAATGCTATCAGAAAGTTTTACATGCTATCTGTGATTGGGAACAGGCTCGATCTTGGCCCTAGTCTTGAATCTCATGATCAGCAACTATTGACCGCATAAGGAGTTACGCCGCACTCTCCCGACTCTTGCGGCCAACCAAACTTTTCTGGCACGCCCTGTGCAATGCTTACGCGTCGGTAGAAGAGTGGGACGGCGGCCTGGGCCAATCTCGGGCGGGTGCATCGAACCGCGATTACCGGCCACCGTCTGGCAGATGAGTTGATGAGTTCCTGTTCCTAAACCTTTATTGGGCTGCCCGAAGGCAGTCCGCACATCTCCCCGCCTGAGGGCCGACGAGGACTCCCGCACCTCGCCGGCCCTTCTTTTTTGAAACTCTCTATCGGATAGATGCCCCGTACGGTCTCGCGCGAAAAAACATTCGATTGGATAACCGGCTCTTGATTCTGGACTTTTGCCCCTCTGCGCCCATTTTCGAGCCATTCTCGCTAAACTATAAGAGCCTGGTCGGCAGGAATAATTTGCCGGTCCAGGCTCAATAAGAGAGAAACAGATATATGGGCTAAACATAATGAACCCCAATCGCGATTGCAAGTCCCCTTCCCTTCAACCGCTCCGCTTCTTTCGTGTTTTCAGGCTGTCGGTCCGTGTGCATCCTGACCAGCAGTTCGTCTTTCCCTTCACACCTGAAATGATCGTCCGATTACCCATTACGGTTCTTGCTGCCCTCTTGGCTTGTTCTGCAGTTCCGCTGCTCTTTGCGGCCAAACCAGCGTCCCCAGGCGAGTGGACCAAGACCAATTTGCCGCAACTGATCGAACTCTATCGCCATTTTCACCAGAACCCCGAGCTTCCGCTCAAGGAAGAGAAAACGGCCGCTCGTATCGCGCAGGAGTTGGAATTGTTGGAAATCAAGGTAACGACCCGCGTTGGCGGATATGGCGTCGTTGGAGTCCTAGAGAACGGTCCGGGCAAGGTCGTGCTGTTGCGCTCGGACATGGACGCGCTGCCGGTCGTTGAGCAAACGGGCTTGCCCTACGCCTCGAAAGTTCGCGTGGAAGATGCCCGCGGGGCCACAGTCGGTGTCATGCATGCTTGCGGACACGATCTGCACATGGCGAACCTCATCGGCGTTGCCCGGTACTTGGTCTCTGCTCGCGTTGCTTGGTCGGGGACGGTGGTGTTCGTCTTTCAACCGGCCGAAGAACTTGGGGCCGGAGCCGCGGCAATGATTGCCGATGGCTTATTTGGTCGCTTTCCCCGCCCCCATTACGCAGTTGCGCTCCACGATTCGGCCGATTCGCCGACCGGTCAAATTGGTTACCTAGCCGGCTTCGCGATGGCCAACGTCGATAGTGTCGATATCACGATCAAGGGCCGCGGCGGACATGGGGCCAGCCCCGAATCGACGATCGATCCCGTCGTCATTGCCGCCCGACTCGTGCTCGATCTGCAAACTATTGTCAGCCGCGAGATCAAACCAATTCATCCGGCCGTTGTGACTGTTGGCTCGATTCACGGGGGCACAAAGCACAATATCATCTCCGATGAATGCCGCCTGCAACTCACACTGCGAAGTTTATCGCCAGAGGTTCGTCAACAGCTTCAGGATGCCGTTCGACGCAAAGCATTGGCCGCTGCCGCCAGTGCCGGTGCGCCCGAGCCAACGATCGAAATCTCGGAAGGAACTCCGGCACTGTTCAACGATCCCCACTTGACGAATCGGCTGGCAGGCATGCTGAAAAAACGGTTGGGCGAAAAGTGCGTCGTGGAAGGCGAGCCCGTGATGGGCGGCGAGGATTTCGGTCGCTTCGGCTCCACCGGTGTGCCAACCTGCATGCTTCGTTTGGGGGCGGTCGGCCAGAAACGACTCGACGAATTTGCCGCCCGGAAGGTGCCTCCGCACTCACTCCATTCGCCCCTTTACTTCCCCGATGCCGAGGAAGCACTTGCAACGGGCATCCCCACGCTCGTCGCCTGTGTGACGGAGCTGTTGCCACCAGGCAACAGCGATTGACGATTCGTTGTTGGGGATCGATTCGAAGCTTGTAGTTAGTCTTCCGTTTTGCACATGTCTTCCACCGTACGTTCATCGGCTTCCACCAGCGGGCCCGTGCCACTCTCGGCCGGCGTCGTGCGGTGGCGATGCTGGCCGCTCGTCGACCAACGAGCCTGGTCGTGGATCGTGCCGCTTCTCCTCGTGCTAACCGCGCTAATCGTTGGGTGGTGGGATGGTGGATTGTTCTTGGCCATATTTGTTTCCGGAGTAGGCCTCACTTGCCTGAGATCGTTTCTGTTTCCGGTGTCGTACGAACTATCAGCCACCGGCCTGCAACGTAGGGCCTTTGGCCGCTTGAGGCTGATTCCCTGGCAAGCCATTCGTTCCTATCAATTGCGAACTTCGGGCGTGCTCTGTTTTCGGCGAGATCGACCAACACTGCTTGACTTACCAGGCTCGCTGTTCATACCGTTCCCCACCGATGCGGATGATGTGGTATCGGCGCTCATGCAGTATCTCTCCAGGGCCAATGAATTGCCTAACAGGTAGGTTCTCAGTCTTCGACCTTCGCACAAGGCCGGGCCGATCATTTATTCAAATTGGGCAAGTGTATTGGACACCAGCCCGAAGCCTCAGCGAGGGAAAAGCACATATTCCCTCGCTGACGCTTCGGATTCGTGAGTCCTCGCTGTCCCGAACATGAATAATTGATCGGCCCTGCCACACAAGGTCGCGGTGTTGCGAACGCTGCTTTCTGAATGCCACTGTAGGAAAGCTCGCTCATGCATTACGTTGGCCGGCAAGTTTGGGATCAAGCGCGTCACGCAGTCCGTCGCCGAGAAAGTTGAGCGAATACAAGGTGACGCCCAGGGCCAGACCTGGGAACACAATCAACCACCAATACACTTTCACGGGTGTAATGACCTTAATGCCCTCGTTTGCCAAAAGCCCCCACGAAACATCAGGGGGTTCGACCCCCAAACCCAAGAAGGAAAGAAACGCCTCGAAGAGCATCACGCGGGGAATCGTTAGCGTGAGGTACACAATGACGATGCCCACCAAGTTAGGAAAGATGTGCCGGGCAATGATCCCTGCTTGACTAACGCCGGTTGCCCGGGCCGCCTCGACGAACGGTTCTGTCTTAAGCGAAATGACTTGCCCGCGAACGACGCGAGCCATCGTCAACCAATAGATGGCGCCGACCACCAGATAGAACACCGTCAATCGATCGATGCCCTTGTTCAGTAACCACTTTTTCACATCTTCCTGCCCAAGAATCGTGAGCAGGAAGATGACCACGAAAATGAAAGGAACCGAATAGAGCACGTCGACGAAGCGCATCATGAGGTTATCGATCCGACCTCCGACATAGCCGGCCACCGAACCGTAGGTTACGCCGATGACCAGCGACACACTCGCGGCCACCAGTCCCACAATGAGCGAAATTCGTGCTCCCCAAAACACACGAGCGAGCAAGTCACGCCCCAATTCATCGCGGCCAAATAGCGCGGCAACCTGCCCCTTGCCAAATAATCGGTATCGGGCCATCACCATCACCCGACTCACAACCCCCAGCGTGGGAAAGCCGGCGTTGCGGTAAGGCCGCTGGATTCTCTCCGACTCGCTGATCTTTGTTTGTTGCGTCGCCGCGTAATCGAAATCGAAGGCTTCCTCCCAGAACGGCGACATTTGCGGAGCCGCGTACTGCTTGAGAGTATCGATCGCATCCGGTGGCGAAAGGGGCAAGACTGGCGTAATTACCGCCAAGAAGCCGATCGCGATCAGCAACCCGAGGCACAACATCGCTACTCGATTCTTACGCAACCTTCGCCAAGCGTCCTTGCCCAACGACATGCCGACCGCAGCCTGCGAACTTCTGTCGGAAGTTGTCATCTATTTCAACTCCACGCGCGGGTCCAGCACGGCATACGAAAGGTCCACCAGCAAGTTCATGGTGGAGAGGATCACGGTGTACAACATCACGCAGCCGAGCGCCATGGTGTAGTCGCGTTGCAAGGCCGCTTCCACAAAGTGCGAGCCTAATCCCGGTATTGCAAAGATTTGTTCGATGACAAGCGACCCAGTCAGGACGTAGGCGGTTGCCGGGCCCAGGTACGACACAACGGGAAGCAGTGCGCCCGGCAGCGCGTGGCACCAAATAACTCGCGCGCGGCTCAACCCCTTGGCGCGAGCGGTGCGGATGTGATCTTGCGAGAACACATCCAGCATGCTTGTGCGAGTGATGCGAGCCACATCGGCGGCATGGGGCGCGCCAAGGCACAATGCCGGCAACACCAGTTGATGGAAAGAGCCCCAGCCCGCGGCGGGAAACAAGGGGATTAGAAACACAAAACACAAGATCGCCAACCCGGCCACCACGAAGTTCGGCAGTGCGATGCCGATCGTTGCCAACGTCATCAGCATGACATCGGCAGGCGACCCGCGCCGAGTGGCCGAGGTGATACCCGCCACTAGCCCCAAAGACATCGCAAACGCCAATGCGAGCAGCCCCAGCGCTGCGGACACCGGCAGACCTTCGCGGATGACCCCGTTCACCGTATGATCTTGCAGCTTGTAAGGATACCCCAGGTCGCCGCGCAAGTAATTTCTTAGCTCTCGCCAATACTGCATCTCCAACGGTTCATCCAAGTGGTAACGACGCTCGATGTTCTTCTTAATTTCGCCATCTAGTTTGCGATCGCTATCGAATGGGCCTCCAGGCACCGCTCGCATTAAGAAGAATGAAGTCGTGAATACCACCCACAACGTGAGCAGCATCCACAAAACTCGCTGAATAAGAAACGTTAACATGCGATTCAGGCTAGCGGGCGTCGGCGGGCATCTCGGGAGCACGCGACAATTCGGATAACGGATGCTGATCAAGCGGGTTCCGATAAAAACCGCGGACGCTTGAACGCACCTGATTCTTGTCAACGTAATAGTAGATCGGAACAATCGGCACTTCGTCCATCAAAATGCGTTCCGCTTGATGAAACAAGGTGAATCGACGAGCCTCATCGGTCTCCGCACGGGCCGCGGCAATCAGCTTGTCGTACTCTGCGTTCGACCAGCCCGTGTTGTTGTTTTCGCCGTCCGTCACCATCATATCCAAGTGCGAATTGGGATCGACGTAATCGGCAATCCACGCTCGCCTAGCCGCATCGAAGACAAACTTCCGAATGCTCGTTTGGTACGAGCCCCACTCCTCGTTCCGCGTGGAAACGGTGATACCCAGATTTTTTTCCCACTGCTTACGCACAAGTTGGGCAATGGTTTGATGCGCCTGATGCGTGTTGTAGAGAATTTCCAGCTTTGGAAAACCGCGCCCATTCGGGTAGCCCGCTTCCGCCAGCAGCCGCTGAGCTTCTTGAACATCTTCCTTGCCGAATCGTTCGGGAGTGTAACCAGGGATGCCGAGCGGAACGAGGCTGTGCGCCGGCACTTCTCCCGACCCCGTCGCCGTTCGCGTAATTTCCTCTCGGTTGAGGGCCAAGGTTAAGGCACGCCGCACCCGCACATCGTCGAGTGGCTTGCGGTTCGTATTCAACAGGTAATAATACGTGCCCAAGTACGGCTGCGGATTGAACTCTTTCTTCGCGGCGCCCGTCTTGATCAGCTCGCGCAATACAAGTGCCGGCGCATCGGTTATCCAATCGACCTTGCCTGTTGCGAACAGGTTGTACACGGTTACTTGCGAGTTGATCGCGAGCGCATCAATCACCTCCAGTTTCGGACGTTCGGGATCCCAGTAGTAGTTATTTCTAACCAAACGCACGCGATCGCGTATTCGGCGGAAAGCCACGCGATACGGCCCGTTTGTCACGATATGTTCCGCCTGGGTCCAGGCAGGAGAACCGTAGGTTTCCAAACACTCTCGATTGACCGGCAGGAGTGCATGGTAAGCAAGTAGCTCAAGCCAATATGGGGTCGGATCAGCCAACCGCATTTCGAGTGTGTAGTCATCGATCGCCCTGACGCCCACCTCGTGAAAATCCAGCAGTACTTGCTTGCACGGCGCGATGCCCTGATTCAGGTCGCCCTTATCTCCCGAGCGATACTTGTGTCTGCGGCCCTCGATTTCCACGATGAATACCCGATGGTCGTCGTCACCTTCTTTTTCGATCAGTTTGCCTCGTAACACAACGCCGCGGGCAAACGGACGCGAACCCTTGGGACGCTCGTTCAGTTCCACCTCCACCGGGTCGCCGGCGGATATTCCCTTGGCCCCCACGCTGTATCGCCGCGCGTTCTTCAGGTACCACGCCTGATACGCGTATTCGGCGGCCGTGCTCGGATCGAGAAAGCGTCGTAATGAATAGATGAAGTCATGCGCCGTGACGGCCTTCCCATTCGACCAGCGGGCATTCTTGCGGAGGTGGAACGTGTAACTCTTCTTGTCGTCGGATATCTCCCAGCTTTCGGCGGCCCCTGGCAGCGGTGCGAGCGTCTTCGGATGCAGCCGCGTCAACCCTTCGAAAATGCTGCCTATGATCCGGTGCTCGGGTAGCCCCGTGACAAGTGCCCAATCCAACGATTTCGGCTCCGTCTCGTTGACGAATGTGAAATCTGCCGGTGGCAATTGCACGCGCAGCACCGCCCATGCCACGGCACTAAGAGCCAACACTAGCAAGACAACGGAAATCACCACGCGATTCTGCATGGTTCTAATGTAGCGGGACAAAGCCAGCTTGGCCAACTACAATTCGAGTACATGCCTGGGCGAGTGAATCTTGTTCGAATACTTGCGCGGAACGAACTGTGGACAAGATATCAGGAATCTGAGGATTGACAGGATCATTGCCGCAAGATCATTGGCGTTTGCCCCGATCAGTGTGAACGCCCCCTTCACTCTTCACCCTGCAATTCTCGACGCTCCTGTTGACACGTCCGGGCCTTGCTGAGGTTCCTCGACTTTACAGAGCTAGACCGTTATACAAGATCATACCCCATGAATGAATTCGTCCACGAACGGCACAAGCCGCTACGCCAGCTTGCACGCCCCCGCGAGTTGGTAGTTGTGTGTGGGCCGATGCGAAGCAATGTAAACCTTTCTCGAATTGCACGGGCGGCTGGGTGTTGCGGGGTTACGCGATTGGTGTGCTGTGGGCCGGGGAAACTCGATCGCAAGATCGCCCGCGATGCAGCAGACACAATCGAAATCGAGTCGCACCGGTCGCTCGCACCCGTGCTTGAGAAACTCCGGGCGGAGGGCTACCATCTCGTCGGACTTGAACAAACGAGCAACTCGCGAGATCTGCACAAGTACGAATTCGTACGTCGCACGGCACTCGTGATCGGCAATGAACGCACCGGCCTGACCGACGACCTACTTGCACTGCTGGATGACGTCGTTGAGATTCCCGTCTGGGGATTGCCCTACAGCTACAACGTGGCAACGGCAACAGCCATGTCGCTGTATGAGTACTGCCGACAGTTTCCCGAGGGGTAAAGTGGGAGAGTCAAGAGTCAAGAGCCAGACAAAGTGATCTACTGCTCCTTCTGCCTCCTAACGACTGAACGACAACCAATCGCCACGATCGTTCTGCCGGCACCCTTTCCCCTTAGGAGTTCTTGGGCTCGGTCGACAGCTTGGTCGAGTGGGATTTCTTCGGCGATCTTGCTAAGCTGTTCGATTCGCCAAGAGCTGGCGAGTAGGTTCCATATCTCCAGTCGTTCCTTGCGCGGGCACTTGGCCGAGTCGATCCCCGCCAGCGTAAGACCGCGGAGTATGAACGGATACACGGTCGTGTGGAGCTGGTCTCCGGCCACCAAGCCGCAGGCGGCAACGCACCCGCGATGTTGGATCGAGCGTAAGATCGTTTCCAGCGGTTTGCCGCCGACGGTATCAATCGCGGCCGCCCAACGTGCGGCTAGCAACGGTCGGCTGGTATCGTCGAGCACCTCGGAACGGCTGAGGATGGCACTTGCACCAAGGCTCTGTAGCCAGTCTTTCCGTTCTAGCTTCCCTGAAACGGCCTCAACGTAGTAGCCAAGTTTGGCCAGGATTGCCACGGCGAGGCATCCGACGCCCCCTGTCGCACCGGAGACAACGACGGGGCCACGCGCAGGCTCAATGCCGCGGGTCACGATCGCTGCAACGCACTGAGCCGCGGTGAACCCGGCCGTACCGTAAATCATGGCATCCCGCGGCGAAAGGCCCGCGGGCAGTGTAACAACCCAATCGGCCGGCACACGCACATAAGCGGACAAACCGCCCCATCGGCCCGCGCCCAATTCGTAGCCCGTCACCAACACTTCATCGCCCGATGTGAAACAAAGCGATGCACTTTCGACGACCGTGCCAGCGCAATCGATCCCTGGAACATGCGGCAAGGAGCGCACAACGCCCGTATGGCCTTGCATGGCAAGCGCATCCTTGAAGTTGAGCGACGAATAAGCCACACGGATCAGAACGTCGCCCGGCGGAAGCTGCTCAACTCCGATGGTCTCGATCCCCGCGAGTAGCTGGCCGCTCGCATCCCTGCGAACCATGCAGCACGGAAACGGTTGTATTTGCGTCATGAGAGCTCCCGAATCGCTCCATCGGACGGTAGCTGATAGTTGGGAAAGTTGGTCAAAGCCATCACGGGAACTTGGAACGATCCTCATAAGCCGCTTAAATACGCAGCGGCGGCGGCAAGGAACCCTACAAAAATGATAGCACAAGCGGTGGTGATCATCGCGTTGCGCGGCAGCACCATCGATATCAGGCTCGCGAGCGAGCCCAATTCCAAGAATCTTCTAACGGCCAGGCTTTGGAAATCTCCGAACCACCAAGCGAGCACAAATGCCGCGGTGGCAAACGCGGCTGCGGAACGACGACCAAAGGCAATTGCAAATGTTTGCTGCCCGGCGGCGCGGTCTGCATCGAAATCGGCCGCTGATGCAAGCGCATGGATGCCGGCGACGCACAAGCCAAGCAAGTAGAAACGCAGGGGCATCTCTCGTGGGCTTGCACCCAAGCTATAGCCCATCATCAGTGGAAGCAAGAAATAGCCTAGCCCATTTGCAATCGAGTCGAGCGGCGGCCGTTCCCTGAGTCGGTAGGGAGGCACCGAATAGGTCCACGCCAGCACAACCAGCGCGGTTGTCGCCACGACATTGTCTTGGTTCCGCGTGAGGCAAGCACAAAGAATGACGACTGGAATGAACGCCACGCACGCATGGAAGACCAGATGCCGCTCGGCGGGCGAGACGGACGCTCCCCAGATGGCTCGGCGACGTGGCGATCGTTTATCCGATTCGTAATCGTGGATGTCGTTGAGCCCACAGCCGATGAGGCTCATCGGAAACGAAAGAAGCACCATTTGTGCAAACGCCACCAAGCTCCACTCAGCGTGAGCCGACCGCATTCCAAAGGCAAAGACGAGTGGAAGAACCGGCCATACGATCGGCCGGCTAACGCGAATGAGAAACAGCGCTTGGCCGAGTGTCTGAGTCATTTCTGCCACGATGCCACGCAATGCAGCGGTTTGTTCTCCGCCGCGGAGTCGGCAACCGCAGGTGCTGTTTCTGGTTTCTTGGGGTGACTATTAGCGTCGATTCCAACCCCGAAGAGCGGCATCACGTGGACGCGAAGACACGAACGCACGACACCAAGCACGTCATGGGGGTTATTCCTCATCACCCCTAAGCGTGGCCAGTACGGTGTAATCTTCCAGCGTGGTCGTGTCGCCGACTGTTTCCTTGCCGGCGGCGATATCGCGCAGTAATCGCCGCATGATCTTGCCACTGCGAGTCTTCGGTAGAGCTGCGGCAAACCGCACGTCATCGGGTTGACCGACAGCGCCAATCTCCTTGCGGACATGCAGTTTCAATTCGTTCCGCAGCGCTTCGGTAGGCTCCACGTTCTTCAGGGTGACGAAAACAGCCACCGCCTCCCCTTTGATCTCGTCGGGGCGGCCTACCGCCGCCGCCTCGGCCACCGCGGGATGAGAAACGAGCGCACTTTCAATTTCAATCGTGCTGAGTCGATGGCCAGACACTTTTAGCACATCGTCGATGCGGCCCATGATCCAGTAGTAACCATCCTCATCGCAGCGAGCATTATCACCGGCCAGATACTTGCCCGGCACTTTGCTCCAGTAGATTTCCTTATATCGAGCGTTGTCGCCCCATACGCCACGCAGCATGCCGGGCCAGGGATGGGCAATTGTTAGCATCCCGCCCTGGTTCACCCCAACCGGCTTGCCATCCTCGCCGACGATGGAAGGCACGATCCCTGGCAACGGCTTCGTGCAACTGCCTGGCTTCGTGGCGATCGCACCAGGCAAGGGGCTCATCATGATTCCGCCCGTTTCGGTCTGCCACCATGTATCGACGATCGGGCAACGTTCACCTCCGATCACGCGGTGATACCACATCCAAGCCTCGGGGTTGATCCCTTCGCCGACGGTACCCAACAATCGAAGTGACGACAAATCGTGCTTCTTAACGTGCTGGTCGCCCCACTTGATAAAAGCCCGGATCGCCGTCGGGGCCGTATAGAAGACAGTGACTTTGTATTTTTCGATGAGCTGCCAAAACCGGCTTTCATCCGGGAAGTTCGGTGCGCCCTCGTACATGAGCACGGTAGCACCGCTCGAAAGCGGGCCATACACAACATACGTGTGGCCGGTGACCCAACCGATATCCGCGGTGCACCAGTAAACGTCGTCATCACGATGATCGAACACCCATTGGAATGTTTTTTTGGAAAAAAGATTATAACCGGCCGTGGTATGTTTGATGCCTTTCGGCTTGCCGGTCGAACCGCTCGTGTAGAGGATGTAAAGGGTAGACTCACTATCCAAGGGAACGGCCGAGCACTCGGGTGAGGCATCTTGCATGAGCTCGTGCCACCAGAAATCGCGGCCTGCCTGCATAGGAGCGGGGGGACCGGTCTTGCCGCCGCGCCGCAGCACAATGCACTTTTCGACCGTCGGGCTCTTCGCAAGAGCTTCATCGACCGTGGCCTTCAGCGGCAACGCCTTACCACGTCGCCAACTGTAGTCCGCCGTGATTTGCAGCTTGGCCGCCGAATCGTGGTTGCGATCGGCAATGGCCTCTGCCGAAAAGCCCGCGAAAATCACCGAATGAATGGCCCCGATCCGCGCGCACGCAAGCATGGCAATCGCCAGCTCGGGCGTCATCGGCATGTACAGTGATACGCGATCACCCGTGGCAATGCCGAGCTTCTTAAGCACGTTGGCAAACTTGCAGACTTCACGATGCAGTTCAGTGTATGTAAGCGAACGTGTGTCGCCGGGTTCGCCTTCCCACAAGAACGCAAGGCGATCGCCATGTCCCTCGGCCAGTTTCGCATCCAAGCAATTGTACGACACATTGGTTTGCCCGCCAACGAACCACTGGGCATAAGGCTCGTTCCACACGAGTGCCTTTTCGAACGGTTTGAACCAATGAAGTTCGTCACGGGCCAGATCAGCCCAAAACTTGGGGAGGTCTGCGGCAGCCTGGTTCCACATCGCTTCGTATTCAGCAAGCGACTTGATACGGGCACGATTGGAGAAGTCGGCTGGCGGCGGAAACTGCCGCGATTCGTGCATAACCGTATCAATCTGTCCGGTGGCCGCCATACGCAATCCCCTAACTCGAATGATGACTTGACGAGAAGCTAGTGCTTTGCCATGACTCCATGTTCAGGTTGCCGAAGCACCAGAACCAAACACTCAAGGCGATTTTACTGAACAAGTGCTGTGTGTCAAATCGAACCAACAGCATGGGGGATGAAGCTGATTGGTCATTTCTGAGATAGTCATGGCCTTGTTGAACAATTTCCCGCAGGGTGCTTGTTATTTAATACGTTTGAAAGGTTGAGCAAGATGATGAAGATGGCTACGCGACACTTGCTGTTTAGTTTGAAGCCGTTCGCAATCTTGTGTTAAGAGCGTTGTGCGCCAAGTTCACTGAGGGGGTCCGGGAATTGGAACCGCATCCAGCCTCCAGCTTTGCAGGGGGATAAACCAACCACGCACCACGACATCGCGGCCCCCCCGGCAAAGCTGGGGGCTGTGTATCCAATTCGCCGACACCTTCAGGTAACTTCCTTTCGATCAGCAAGGCAATCGGGCTTCCATTTTTCGCAAAAACGTTCTTATGGCTCCCATCCTGAAAAACCTGTCGATCCTGTCAAAACACATTTCAGAGTAATTAGCCAACAAGGCAAATGGCAAATGACCAATCCATTTCTCCTTTCTTGTCTTCGTGCTTGTCTTTGTGCCGTACCTGGTCTGCATTTCTCACAATCAACACCACGGAGGCAACGGAGCCAAGGAGAAAACCAGTAGCAAGTCCCCCTTCCACAATGAACGGCGGAAACACCCTGTCTCGTAGGTACGGACGGTTGATCTTGCTTCCAACGATCTCTTGGCTTGTTCTTCGTGTTCTCTGTGTGCTCCGTGGTGAGAAATCCGGGCTAGGAGCGGAATAGTCGATAGAGTGTCGCTAGTTTTCCTATCGCTTCACGGAAGCACGCTTTCGAGTGGCCCGCGCGACGATCACGAAAGGTGATCGGTATTTCGGTAACCGTGGCACCGCTCACGTGGAGTCGCCAGAGAATCTCTTCCAGGTACGAATAGCCTGTTGCCTCGACCTGCCTCAGGTCCAGCTTGTTTAATGCCGCAGCCCGGTAGGTTCGAAACGCACCGCTGGCATCGCGTGTGGGTAGCCGCAGGGCGGCGCTCGTCAGCGAATTCACGACTCGACTCATCAACCGGCGGTGGAGCGGCCAACCCTCGATCTTCCCACCGGGACAATAACGCGAGCCAATGGCAATATCCGCCGCTTCCGTTGCTCGAACCAATTCAGGCAGATTCTCCGGAGGATGACTCCAGTCGGCATCCATCGTGACTAGCAGCTCATAGCCACGCCCAAGACCCCACTGCATTCCAGCAAGCGTGGCCGTGCCAAGCCCTTGCTTGCCTGGGCGATGAATACAGTTCACTCGGAGATCCGCGGCTGCACGTTCGTCGCACCAGCGGCCCGTACCATCGGGCGAGTTATCATCGACCACCAACAGATGAGCTTCCGGCAATATGCGAAGGATCTCATCAACCAAACCTGGCAAGTTCTCGCGCTCATTGTACGTAGCCAGAATGACGAGTGTGCCGGGCATGACGATCCCATGAAAAAGGCTTCACCACAGGGCACGGAGAGCAAGGAGAAGAAAACAATGGGGCGTTGTAAATCGGCAATTTGTTGTTGGCCAATTCTGAAATGGCCGATTTCAAATGCCCCATTCCCATGGCAAATCGACTCTTCCTCCGTGACAACTTGTTCTCCGTGCCTCCGCGGAGAAAGTGTCTTGCATCTATTGCTTCACGCCAGCATTACGGTAGAAGTCGACCGTTTTCTTGAGGCCTTCCTCGAAACCAACGATGGGTTCGTACTGGAGAAGCTGCCGGGCCAACGAGATATCGGCAAGGCTTTCGCGAACATCGCCCGTTCGAGCAGGCTCGAAAACAGGTTCCAGGCTTGTACCGAGCGCACGGTTAATGCCGGCAACAAGCTGGTTCAAATCGAACGATTCACCACAGGCGACATTGATCGTGCGGCCAACAGCGTCGGGCGCTTCGGCGGCAAGCAAGTTGCCATGCACGATATTTTCGATATAGGTGAAGTCACGCGACTGGCATCCATCCCCAAATATAGTTGGCCGCCGACCGGCCAGCATCTCGGTGATGAACTTAGGAATAACAGCCGCGTACTGGCTCTTAGGATCCTGGCGAGGACCAAACACATTGAAGTAACGAATCGTGACGGTTTGCAGGCCATAGGTGGACGTAAAGGCCTGGCAATACATTTCGCCGGCAACTTTGGCCGCCGCGTAGGGCGAAAGCGGCATTGGCAACAGCCCTTCGTGCTTGGCGGGCGTAGGCTGATCGCCATAGATGCTGCTGGAGCCTGCAAACACAACCCGACGCACTCCCCCGCGCCGGGCCGCATCGAGCAGCGTCACCGTGCCGGTTACGCAAGCGGCGTTCGTATCGAGCGGCGCATCGACGCTCCGCGGCACCGAGGCCAGCGCCGCCTGATGAAAAACAACTTCCACCCCTTCAACAGCGCGGGAAACTGCCCGCGGGTCGATCAGATCACCCTCGATGAATTCGACCCCTGCGGGGAAAGCCGCCGCCAAGGCGCGCTGGCCCGTGCAAAGATTGTCGAGCACACGCACGTGATCGCCCCGCCTAACCAGGGCATCGACAAGGTGCGAACCAATGAATCCAGCGCCGCCAGTTACGAGGTAAGTCTTCATGGTTGTGAAGATACACGATGGCAAGCGACAATTGTAGGGGCCGCAGGGCCGATCATTTATTCAAATTGGCCGAGTGTATTGGAACCAGCCCGAAGCGTCAGCGAGGAAAAAAACGCACATTTCCCCGCTGACGCTTCGGGTTCGTGAGTCCTCGCCGTCCCGAACATGAATAACGGATCGGCCCTGGGGCCGATGCCAGAACGGCCTTTTCAACCAAGCCTCCGCGAGTCACTCGCAAGCCGGATTGATCGAATAGGATGGAGAAACTCCCCTTGCCCGGACTTCAACACGCCCTACCTCAACCGCTTCGAAGGCGCGAGAAGAGGTTGCGATATTCCTCTCGGCGGACGGGGGCTGGTGGTGTTGAAACATCCTCTTCGATGATAAGGATGGGCGAATCATCGAATCGCGGTTCCTCAATCAACACCTCGTCGTGAGCAATCGACTCCAGGGTTGACCAAGTACTCGAAGGTGTTGCATCCCAGTTCGTAGCCTCATTCCAATCCGATTCACCGGTCGACTGCGAGAAGGCTGGCTGTTCCGAATCGCCTGTCGCAATCATTTCTGACGCCGAATCGGCAACCACGGCCAACCGCAATGAAGGCCGCTCTTCGTGGCATTGACAATTCTCAAGCTCCGAAGACGAAGGGGCCATGCCAGGCTGGCCGTGAACATCGCTACGATCTAGCGCAGCCATTGTGGCAACGGCTTGGGGCGAAGGGGTGGTTTCGTCGATATCACGACCACCGTGGTTCATCGCTGCCGCCACGAGTGCCGCGAACTCCGGATTCCGCCGATTCTCCACTCGCGGCGCACCGCGCCGAAACATGTCGTCCCATCGCGAAAAGGCATCGAGCACGACTTCTTCTTCATGGAACGTTTCTTCAAACGGGCTTCCCGCCCACTCGAAAACCGCTGGCGTACCCGGCCTCTCAACTGCGGGCGCGCCATCAGGAATGGTGGCCGCTGATTCGCCAGCAGCGATGGAAACGGAAGTTTCAGCCACATCGAGTTCCGTATCATCGATATCAAGCAAGTATTCGTCGTCTTGCTGGTCGAACGATGCGGGTGCAACAGCGGCCCGTGAGGGCGTGAGGTGAACGGCAGATGAGGGCGGATAATCAGCTTGGCTTTCCTCCGAAAGTTCTCCGAACTCGACAACCTGAAGCGGCGCGGGAGGGGCCGTCGTGGGGGCGGGTGTCTCCCAAGGAGCAGGTAGCTGCTGAAGTTCGGCCCAAGCGGCCTGAATGGCAGCGCGATCGACCTTCTCGCGATTGGCGCCCACCGCCTTCGCAACCGCGAGATCGCACACTTGGTTAATGAGTCGTGGCACGCCGTCGGTAGCCTCGAACAGGGCGTCCCACGAATCGCGTGTGAAGAGTTCGTCGGCCGACGCACCCGACGCGGCAACCTGAGCCCGAACGAATTGGTTGGTCTCCTCGCGCCGGAACGGTCCCAGGTAACATCGCGCGGCAAGCCGCTGGCTAAACGATTCCAACTCGGAATGGGCGAATGTCTCTTCCAAAGCCGAGGACCCCGCAAGTACAAGCCGCACACGGGGCTGCCCGCCTCGAACTAAGTTCGTAAGGACACGCAGTTCGTCGAGCAGCGCCGCGGGCAGCGTCTGCGCTTCATCAACAAGGAGCAATAACCCACTGGGGCACTCCTCCCGAGAGAGCAAATGGTCGAGCAAGCTTAGCCGAAGGTCACCTTCATCGCGCTGTTTGTAGGGTAAGCCCAGTTCGAAAAGGATGGCCTGAACCAAAGCCCGACGCGTACAAAGCCGGGCACATGCAGGCAGTACGATATCGAATTGATCGTGAAACTGTGCCGCGAGCACCTGAAGCAAGAGCGACTTGCCCGTCCCAGGCCCCCCGATGACCATGCCGGGGCCATCGCCACGCTCGATCGCGCGGCCAAGGCGTTGCCGCGCGCCCTCGCTCGATGAGGACGGAAAATAGCGTGACACCTGTGGATACGTCGGAAACACGCGGTCCTCGCACTCCAGCAAGTAACGTAATGTTCCGGCGGCGGATTGGGGCTTCGTAGTCGGCATCGGGTAGTCGGGTGAAGGCGCAAGTTCGTAGCGATAGCATTGGGCTATCGACTAGAATCGGCATTCGATTCGACAGACCTTCAGGCAGATGTTAGCGAGGCCGCTCTTGGAGAGATTATGCTGGCAAGCTAGCCACTCTCTGGCCGCACAGGGTATGATGGCCCCATGTTCTCGATCAAGATTTGTGGCGTCACGAACTCTGACGATGCTCGTTTGGCAATCGATGCCGGTGCCGATGCCCTGGGGTTCAACTTCTTCAGCAAAAGCCAGCGGTTTGTGGATGTGACGACCGCGCGAAGCATTGTGAACGAACTGCTGCAAGAAGTATTCAAGATCGGCGTGTTTGTGAATCTCCCGGTCGAGGAAGTCATTCGCCTCGTGAACGATGTTCGGCTCGATGCCATCCAGTTGCACGGCGATGAGCCGCCATTGTTCCTGGCCCAGTTGCCCGCTAGCGTACCGATCATCCGAGCATGGCGGGCAAGTCGAGAGAATTTGATCGCGCTCGAAACGTACTTGGCCGACTGCAAGCAGGCCGGCCGTCTTCCCGATGCCTTGCTGCTCGACGCCGACTCGAAAACGGATTTCGGCGGTACGGGTGAGGTAGCGGATTGGAATGCGATCGCCTCTCGAAGCGAAGCCTTGAGGAAGCTGCCTGTTATCCTTGCAGGTGGTTTGAATCCCACGAATGTGGCCACGGCTATCCAAACCGTTCAGCCCGACGGAGTGGATGTGGCCTCTGGCGTCGAAAGCTCTCCGGGCAAGAAATCGGAGGATTTGGTGCGGCAGTTCGTCTCGAAAGCGAGGGAAGCGTTGAAATAAACTGTAGCCAATATGAAAGAGGTCGCGGCGGCCTTCAGCACCTTTCCCGTTGAGTTACTTGGCTTGCCAGGGGCGCCTCTTGGCTTGCTGATCGCGCCTCTTGTTAGAATCGGAAAAATCATTGTAAAGCGTCGCATTCGGCTTGTCATGGCGTGGCGTAACAACCTAAAATTGAGCCGTAAGTGCTCGCGTTTTCGTATCGTTCCCTGTTTTTCCATCGAGGAGATTGCCGTGTCGCAAGTCGCCACGAAGTTACCCTATAAGGTATTGGATTGTTCAGATGCGGAGTTCAACCGTTTAGCGGAATGGGGCCGCAAAGAAATCGAACTCGCGGAAAACGAAATGCCCGGTTTGATGGCATTGCGAGAAAAGTATGGCCGCACGAAACCGCTCAAGGGTGCGCGGATCGCCGGATGCTTGCACATGACGATCCAAACCGCCGTGCTGATCGAAACCTTGCGCGAACTTGGCGCGGAAGTCACGTGGAGCAGTTGCAATATCTTCTCGACGCAAGACCATGCAGCGTGCGCGATCGCGAAGGCCGGCATCCCCGTGTATGCTTGGAAAGGCATGACGAATGCTGAGTTCGATTGGTGCATCGAACAAACGCTGTTTTTCCCCTCCGGCGAGCCGCTCAATCTCATTTTGGACGACGGCGGCGACCTGACCGCAATGGTACACGATAAGTTCCCCGAGTTGCTCGAAGGCATCCGCGGCCTGAGCGAAGAAACGACCACAGGGGTTCATCGCCTGTACCAAATGCACGAACGCGGCGATTTGAAGGTTCCCGCGATCAATGTGAACGACTCGGTCACGAAGAGCAAGTTCGACAACCTGTACGGCTGCCGCGAATCGTTGGCCGACGGCATCAAGCGGGCCACGGACATCATGATCGCCGGCAAGGTCGTCGTCGTGGCTGGTTATGGCGACGTCGGCAAGGGCTGTGCCCATTCGATGAAGAGCCTGGGCGCCCGTGTGATTGTGACCGAGATCGATCCGATCACCGCGCTTCAAGCCGCGATGGAAGGCTACCAAGTCACCACGATGGATGAAGCCGTGGAAGAGGGCGATATTTTCGTAACGACCACCGGTTGCCGCGACGTCATTACCGGCAAGCACATGTTGCAGATGAAGAACGACGCTATCGTGTGCAACATCGGCCACTTCGATTTGGAGATCGACATGGCCTGGCTGGAAGGCGAAGTGAAGGCGGGTAACGTGCGGAAGGATAACATCAAGCCGAGCACGGTTGGCGCCGTGGATAAATATACCTTCGCGGATGACCACTCGATTCTCATTTTGGCCGAAGGCCGGCTCGTGAACCTGGGCTGCGCGACGGGGCATCCTTCGTTTGTGATGAGCAACTCATTCACGAACCAGGTGCTCGCACAGCTAGCGCTGTGGGGCGAGACGGACAGCTACGAAATTGGCGTCCACGTGCTGCCCAAGAAGTTGGACGAAGAAGTGGCCCGGCTGCACCTGGCGAAGCTCGGCGTGAAGCTGACGAAGCTCACCAAGCAGCAGTCCGAGTACATCGGCGTGCCGATCGAGGGGCCGTATAAGCCGGAGTATTACCGGTACTAAGGCGATGCTCCGCTGGAGAGTTGGATGAGCCTGTTTCGCGTCAATTTAACGGCGACGAACATTCGTGACCAACAGCGTTCCACACCACCGATTCAGGTGCTGGTGGACAGCGGCTCGGAATTGAGTTGGTTGCCTGCCGATGCACTTCAAGCTGTCGGCATTGCGCCGGTCCGCAAACGAACGTTTCAGACGGCCACAGGCCAAACCGTGCAGAGATCGGTAGGTTATGCGATCCTACATGCCGAAGGTTTTGAAACCATCGACGAAGTGGTCTTTGCCGAACCAGGAGACGTATCGCTGCTGGGCGTTCGAACCCTCGAAGGCTTCGGTGTAATGGTGGATTACATTGCGCACAAGTTCGTGGCGACGACGACCATCGTCGCGTCTACAGGGTGATTCGCGTTCGAGATGGATTACGCGAAGACTTCGTTTTCGATCTCGACGTGCGAGACGGACAGGCCACCTCGATTGGCCTGAGCGACCGCCTCTCGCATTAGCTCGGTAAGGTCACCGTGGCGGTCGGTTACCCAGATCGCGGCATGGCCGTTACGCATCGTAAGCGAGCAGTCATCGAAACCTGCCTCGAATACGGCATCGGCCAATTCATCGGTAAGATCGGCTTCCTTGAGCACGAGGTAGAACTCGAGTGTCATAACCCGTATCATAGCCAGTTTCTCCGCTTGGTGTCATGACCGCAGCTTGCCTTGGCAGTTCCGGCTGATGAATTCCATGCCCACTCAAAGCCGTGGGTATGGCTACCACGATAAGAATGTTGCCCCACTTCCGGCCCTCGACCCTCAGCCCTCGACCATATTATGCCCGACATCCAAGCCCTGCGCGGAATTCGTTACGACCTTGGCCACGTTGGCTCGCTGAGCAACGTGATTGCGCCGCCGTATGATGTGATTGATGCGGCGCTGCAGAAACAGTTGTATGACCTGCACCCGGCGAATGTGGTGCGGCTCATTCTCAATAAGGATGAGCCGGGGGATGATGCGAGCAACAATCGGTACACGCGGGCCGCGCGGCAATTGCGGGTGTGGCAGCGTGAGGGTGTGCTGTTTACCGAGGCCGACCCGGCGATTTATGTGTATCACCAGGAGTACCAGGAGCGTGGCATAACATACACGCGGCGTGGGTTCATGAGCCGGGTGCGGCTCGAGCGGTTTGGCGAAGGGCGGATTTACCCGCACGAAGAAACGCACGGGGCCGCCAAGGCCGACCGGCTAAAATTGTGGGGGGCCTGCCGGGCGAACCTCAGCCAGATCTTCAGCCTGTACCCCGACGAAGCGAACGAAGCCCAGAACCTTTTGGAAGAGGCCATTGCCGGCGTGGCTCCGCTCGAAGCGACCGACCACTTGGGAGTGGTGCATCGCATTTGGCCGGTGACGAACGTGGCCACGATTTCGGCTGTTACGGCCGCGATGGGAGATCGGCCCGTGTACATCGCCGATGGTCACCACCGTTATGAAACGGCGTGCAACCTGCGCGACCAAATCGCTGCCGAAGTGACGGCTCGCGGCGAGCAGTTTTCGCCCGAGCACCCGGCGAACTTCGTGCTCATGATGCTCGTTTCAATGAGCGACTCCGGCATGTTGGTGCTGCCCACGCATCGGCTGTTCCGCGGGCTGCCGGCGATGACCTCAACCGAATTGTGCGAGAAGCTGGGCGACTCGTTCGAGACCGAGCCTGCGGGCAGTGGCCCTGAGCGGGCGCGGTCGTTGTGGGAAGAGATCGAAGCCGAGGGGGACCAAGGGACCATCGACCTGTACACGGCGGCCGACAACCAGTGGACGCTCGCCAGGCTGACGGATGCTGGCCGCGAGCGGATGGCCGAGGCGTCGCCCGAGCACTCGGACGATTGGCAGTCGCTGGGCGTGAGCTTGCTGCACCGGCTGATCGGCGAGACACTGCTTGGTGTCAAGAATTTGCCGGCACCCAAGTACGTGCGCAATATCGAAGAAGTGGTGCAAGGCTTGAAGGAGGGCGACTCGGCCGGCCGCGATGCCACCGGTCAGGCGGGCCTAGCAGGGCGGTTCGAGTTGGCGGCCCTCGTCATGCCAGCAACCGTCGAGCACATTCGAGCTATTTCCAACCATGCCGAACGCATGCCGGCCAAGAGCACCTATTTCTACCCGAAGTTGCTGAGCGGGCTGGTGATCAATTCTTTGGAGTGACGGAAGCCGGTCACAAGGATTGAGGATGCGGGATGCAGGGGGCAGGGAAAGTCAAGCAATTCATACCCTGTCCCCTGCATCCCGCATCCCGCATCCTCCTTGCGTTTCACGTGAAACGACTTCACCGGTTGGGAGAAATAGCGCCTAGCCGCGAATTGTGGGTTTCACGTGAAACAGGCAAGCTGCGGGGCACTTTGCCGATTGTTTCACGTAGAACGGACAATGTCAGCCCTTTCCCCGAACAAGTCTCCACCGGCATGTTAGACGCCGCACTAACCAAAGTGTTGCAGCTTGATAAGCGGTCCAGCCGAATAGGATCGGGACCGTGAATCTAAACGGGATGCCAACAATTCGAATCACGCTCAATAGTAGGCTGAGCCAGACGACAATCCACAGCAAATGGCGAATACCAAATTGCCACTTTACGTTTGTACTACGGGCGAGTTCATGGTTGTGATTCCTTTCAGCTTGTATCTCTATTTCACGAAGACAAGTCGGCAACCGTTGCCGGCGGTATTTTCGGATCGTTCGCCTGGCCCCCCATGCACCGCCAAACTGACCAATAATAGTGGCTATCCCGGGCCCTAGCGGAGCCGTCAAAGTGATCCGCCAGAAATCCGATAGACCTCCGATCTCAATGACCCAAAAAGGCAGCGTTGCAATGAACCCCACCAGTCCGCCAATAAACGCACCTCGCGAGGCTAGATTGCTGCGCAGGCTCAAAGAACGTGTGACCAAATGAGTTAGTGGCAAAGTGATGGCAGTCACGACCATCGTCCAAAGGAGTCCAGCGACGATCCCAATTCCACCTACAACGACCACCGCACCTACGATCTCAATTACTTCTTCCAGGTATAAGGATTCGCCCCTCCCCCATGCAAAGAAAAATACGGCACTATAAAAAGCGGCATAAGCCATCGTGAATAGTATCGAGTACACCCCACCTGCCGCGATGATTCCCAACGCAACTCCAAGCCAACTCGAGCCGTTGAGTTGGTCAGGCTGGGCGAAACGTATCGGTTCGGCCATCGCCGGCCCATGAACGTCATTCGACGAATGCACTGCCATGTTCGTATAACCAGCTGTGGATTTCAGTACTAGACAACGAATCACCCGTTTTCACGGCACTGTAGTGCTCTAGCTAGCGAATCAGTATTTCATATTCACTGGAGGAAAACCAGGGCATTCAAGCAAACTCTATTCTCGGTTCCCAATTCGATACGCTCGTCGACCTCGACTAGCCGATGAATGGTGGGCGGCATGAGATAGCCCGGCCGTGTCGGCCGGAAGCGTAACCGCCACCGCTTGCTAGCAGTCGGGGAGAGCCAGGCAGGGACCGCCTGGCCTTATGCAGGTCGCTGAGCCGAGCCGAAACGGCTCGGCTATGTATGTGTTGCCGAGCCTTTGCGGCTCGGCTAGATCGTGATTTTCAGGGAGGATTGGCCGTGTCACGCGAACGACGATTGGGACGTGGTTTGGAAGCGCTGTTGGGTCGGGCTTGGGAAGAACCGCAACTGCCCGTGGCTGCCAGCACTTCGACCGACCCCGTGGCGGGCGACGACCGCCTCTCGCGCGACGAAAACGGCCAGGTTTGGCTCAATTGCGATGCGATCACGCGTAATCCGTATCAGCCGCGGCAGATGTTCGACGAGGCCGAGATCGCGGACTTGGCGGATAGCATTCGCACCCACGGCATACTGCAGCCGCTCGTCGTCCGCCGAGCGGGCGAAGGCTTCGAACTGATCGCCGGCGAACGACGTCTGCGAGCGGCCCAAGCGGCCGACTGGCGTCAGGTGCCCGTTCAGGTCCGCGAGGTGGACGACCGCCAGATGGCCGAGTTAGCCATCGTCGAAAACGTGCAACGCAAAGACCTCAACGCGATCGAAAAGGCGGAATCCTTCCAGCGGTACATCGATCAATACCAGTGCACACAAGAAGAGTTGGCAGGCCGAGTGCAAGTGGATCGCTCGACGGTTGCCAACCTCATACGCTTGCTCGACCTGCCCGCCGACGTGAAGCGAATGGTGCAGGAGGGAGCAATATCTCAAGGCCACGCCCGCGCACTCTTGCCCCTGGGCGACGAACAAGAACAAGTTGCGTTTGCACAACAGATCAAACGCGATGGGCTTTCTGTCCGCGCCACCGAGCAAGGCGTTCAAGATCGCATCCGTTCGCTCGATGGCGATCAGTTGCGAATCGTCGATGCCGAGGGGAACTCGCGGGCGGTGCCACGCCCGCGCAACGAACAAATCGCTTCGCTCGAACAGGAATTGCGTTCGGCGCTCGGCACGAAGGTGGACGTGAGCCAAACGGCCAAGGGTAAGGGCAAGTTGACGATCCACTTTGCGAGCCACGAAGAGTTCGATCGCATTCGCCAATTGTTAACGACGCCGGTGGCCGTAACGGGGCAGAGTGTTGCATCAGCTTGATAGGGGACTACCTTCTTCCTTGTTGGAGCTTTCCCGAGAAGTGATCAGTGATTACGCGCTTCGCCGCGCCGAGCCTTCACGTCGCGGTTCAACGGCGATTGGAATCAAGTTGACTTTATGAACGACCGCATCCCAAATCGGCTTGTCCCGAAGTTGTGGGAATCGCTGCCGGGTTACACTCGACAGAAGTTTGCCGCCGACCTGATCGCAGGAATCACCGTCGGCCTTGTTGCTTTGCCGCTGGCGATGGCGTTCGCAATCGCATCCGGCGTAAAGCCGGAAGCCGGCATCTACACGGCAATCGCTGCCGGCGTGATCGTTTCCGCACTGGGAGGCTCACGGTGCCAAGTCGCCGGACCCACCGGGGCGTTCGTCGTCATCGTGGCCGGCATCGTCGAGAAGTTCGGCGTCTCCGGACTGCTCATGTGTACAGCAATGGCTGGCTCGATGCTGGTCGTCATGGGACTCACAGGCCTCGGTACCGCGGTGCGGTTTATTCCGCGATCGGTGACGATCGGTTTCACGAACGGTATTGCCGTGCTGATCGCCTCGACGCAAATCAAGGATTTCTTCGGGCTCTCGATCAACAGCGGCAGCAGCGAATTCGTGCCGCGAATGGTTCAACTTGTTAAGGGGGCCACTACCTTTAACACCGCGGCAACCGTTACTGCCGTGGCAACTCTGGCGATTGTACTGTTGTGGCCTCGCGTTACGAAACATGTGCCGGGGGCCATCATCGGTCTCATCGGTGCGACGCTCGCGTGCTGGTACCTCGGCCTTTCGGTAGAAACGATCGGTAGCAAGTTTGGCGGTATTCCGTTGGGCCTGCCGACTTTTTCGATCCCGGAGTTCCGGGCCGATCTCATTCTACCACTGTTGCCCTCGGCCACAACGGTAGCCATGCTGGCGGCTATCGAAAGCCTGCTGTCGGCCGTGGTGGCCGACAACATGAGCGGCGATCGCCACAAACCCGATGTGGAGCTTCTCGCCCAGGGCCTAGCCAACCTTGCGGTACCGATGCTCGGGGGCATCCCGGCGACGGGGGCCATCGCCCGCACGGCAACCAACATTCGCTCGGGGGCAACTTCGCCCGTGGCTGGCATCGTCCACGGCTTAACGCTGCTCGTGATTATTCTCGTGGCCGCGCCGCTTGCCCGGTTCATCCCACTCCCCGCGCTCGGCGCGATTTTGATGATCGTTTCCTACCGCATGGGTGAATGGCACGCGATCCCGGCCATCTTGCGACTCTCGGCCGCCGACCGGGTCGTGTGGGCCGCAACTTTCGCACTCACCGTGTTCGCCGATCTTACTGTGGCCGTCGAGGTCGGTATGCTATTGGCCGCCCTGCTCTTCATTCACCAAGTAGCCGCGACGACCACGGTTGCCTCGGTAACCGACGACATGCTGGGCGACGGCGAACCGCGCGTGCTGACGGACCGGTACATTCCCGAGTACTGTTCGGTGATTCGCATTCGTGGGCCGTTCCTGTTTGGAGCGACCGAAAAACTCTTGGCAGCCACCTCGAATGTGTCGAAGTTCGCTGAAGTGGTCGTGCTAAAAATGACCTACATGTCGGCGATTGATGGGACCGGCATCCACACGATCGAAGAGCTTGCCAAGCGGCTAACCGATACAGGCCGCTCGCTGGTTCTGTGCGGGGCACAACCCCAACCGGCCGAGCTGATTGGTCGTTCAAAACTGGTAAAACTCTTGGGGAAACGAAATCTGCAGCCCCACCTAGACGCGGCCCTAGAACGGGCCGCAATCATCCACGGCGGATTCGACCGGCCCCATATGCCGGCAGCATCGTAGCCTGGCAAGAACCGTGGTATTCTCTACGGCAACCGTCGTTGCTTGGTACCCGCTTAGCGGCTACGATAGGGTACATGGCCGCGAACCGCTAAATTGCGTTCGTTGTCTTTTTGGTCGCGGGGCGTAGCTCAGCCTGGCTAGAGCGGTCGCCGCGGCGACAGGTCGCATCGTTCGGATACCTTTCACCGGGGCGTAGCTCAGCCTGGCTAGAGCGCTTGGTTTGGGACCAAGAGGTCGCATGTTCGAATCATGTCGCCCCGACTTAGGATCTTGTCCGTGGATGAAACCTATGTTGTTTACGTTCTACGTAGCCGTGTAACAGGGAGACGTTACGTAGGCTCGACTCAAGATTTGGACGATCGATTGATGAGACACAACTCCGGTCAATCCAAGTCAACAAGGAGTGGTGCGCCTTGGAAGTTGGTTCATTACGAATCCTTCCCCACAAGGTCAGCGGCACTCCAGAAAGAGCAGTTTTACAAAACGGGAACTGGACGCGAACAGTTAGACGCTATCGAGCAGGGAACTGCCTCAATCTCACCAGATTGAATAGAGCTTGGTCGCCCGTTGCGGCGGGTTGCCCCGACATTCTTATGAGTTTTGAACTTGCTCGCCGCAACATGGTTGTGGAGCAGCTAGAGCCGCGTGGGATTGTTGATCCACGCGTGCTTGAAGCAATGGAGTGGGTTCCTCGGCACGAGTTTGTGCCGCCCGAGTTGGCCGGGCTGGCCTACGAAGACCGGGCATTGGCGATTGGCCCCGAACAAACCATCTCGCAGCCCTATACCGTCGCATTCATGTGCCAGGAAGCGCGGCTCGCCGCCGGCGACAAGGCGCTCGAAATCGGTACCGGCTCCGGCTACGGGGCCGCAGTGCTTGCGCTGCTGGCGCGCGAAGTTCACACGATTGAGCGGGTGGAGTCGCTGTATCGCGAAGCGCGCGACCGAATGCGACGACTAGGTTACCGCAACGTACACTGCTACCTGGACGACGGTACGGCAGGCCTGGCGCGCGAGGCCCCGTTCGATGCGATCATCTGCACGGCAGGCGCCGAGCAAATGCCGCGCGCATATTTTGAGCAACTGGCCGTGGGCGGCCGGCTGATTATTCCGGTCGGACCGCCATCGCAACAGCAGATGTACCGAGTGACTCGGCAGGGCGAGCACTTCGAGCGCGAATCGCTCGGCAGTTTTGGTTTCGTGCCGCTGTTGGGCAACATTGAGCGAGGTTGATCAGAACGTGGTGCGGAAGAAAATTCACCTCAGAGGCACAGAGGGCACAAAGAAATCCAGATAGGCTTGTAGGCTAGGCTAAACCTATTGATTCCACTAGACGGACAGTGCAACATCCGCTTCGCGCAAGCAGCGTTGGATTTGTCGGGCGGCTTGGCGGAGTCGTTCTTCGTTTTCGACGAGCGACATCCGCAAGAAGCCTTCGCCGGCGGGGCCGAAGCCGCTGCCGGGGCTAACGGCGACGTTCCCTTTTTCCAGGAGCATCATGCCGAAGTCCATGGTGCTCATGCGGCTTCGCCAGGGTTCGGGGATTGGAACCCAGCAGAACATGCTGGCCTTGGGGGGCGTCATGGGCCAGCCGATGCGGGCGAGGCTATCGACGAGTGCGTCGCGGCGGCTTTGGTAGATGGCCGCCTGTTGGGCCATGCCGGCATCGCCGCTACGCAGGGCCATAATGGCCGCGATTTGCACGGCTTGGAACATGCCGTAATCGTAGTAGCCCTTGATCGTGGCAAGCGCTTTAATCATTTGCCGGTTGCCGCAACAGAAGCCGACGCGCCAGCCGGCCATGTTGTAGCCTTTGCTCATGGTGGTGAATTCGACGCCGACCTCGGCCGCCCCGGGCGACGCCAAAAAGCTGGGCGGCTGATAGCCGTCGAAAGCCACGTCGGCGTAGGCGAAGTCGCTGATGACGGCAAAGCCGTACTTGCGGGCAAGTTTCACAACCTCATCAAAAAACGGCTGTTCAATGCAAACGGTGGAGGGATTATGAGGGTAATTAAGGATGACCACTTTTGGCCGTGGGTACAGGTGCTCGCAGGTGTAAGCAATGTTCGAGAGAAACTTATCGCTATCGCGCACTTCGAGCGCAATGACGTTGCCTGAAGCCAGGGCGACCGAATAAACGTGGATTGGAAAATACGGGGCGGGAACGATCGCGGTGTCGCCTGGGCCCATCATGGCCAGGCACATGTGGCTAAAGCCTTCCTTCGAGCCGAGGCACACGATCGTTTCCTCGTCCGGATCGAGACGCACACCGAACCGCTTGAAGTACTTGCTGGCCACCTCGCGGCGAAGGTTAGCGATACCGTTCGATTTACTGTAGCCGTGGTTGCGGGGGTCGCGGGCCGCCTCGTTGAGCTTTTCGATGACGAAGTCCTCGGGCGGATCCGAGGGGTTGCCCATGCCGAGGTCGATGACATCATCACCCGCGCGCCGCTTGGAGTAGAGCAGAGCGTTGATGCGCCCAAACAAGTACGGCGGCAGGCGAGTGACTCGCTCGGCGACCTGGATGGGGTGTAGATTCGGGGTAATCGATGCTGCAAGAGTATTGGTCATGGTGAACCCGGATGGCTTGGTTTTGCCTCAGTATAATGTTTCCCCGTTCGTTGCAAAACTGAGATTAGAGAGCCGTCAGGGCCGATCAGTTATTCATGTTCGCGACAGTGAGGACTCACGAACCCGAAACGTTAGCGAGGGAATGTGTGCTTTTTCCCTCGCTGACGCTTCGGGCTGGTTTCCAATACACTCGCCCAATTTGAATAAATGATCGG
>JADZFK010000056.1 GCA_020849945.1 Pirellulales bacterium
CATTTCGTAGTCCGACCAGCTTGTGGCACCAGGACTATCGACGGCAACCGCAGGGCCGATGAAGTCCACGTTTGGGGCCGTGGTGGTCGCATAAACAAACCCATTCGATTGTTGATGGATCCACGGGCCACCAATGGCATTGCCAAAGTTGCCCAACGGTTCCAAAGTGGTGGCGACATTGCCCGTATTCGTCGTTCCCGTGGCGTTCGTCATGATGACCTGCCGCCAGGGAACATTACGGGTGGAGAAGTTTTCTGAAAAAATACCGTTGCTATCGACAAGTGTTACCGAGTCGGCTTCGGTGCCCCAGGGGCGTGTATCGGGAAGTTCACCACTATCGTAGTTCTGGGCCCACGATTGGAGGCCGATTTGCCCATCCGCGAGGCCATCATCGCTACCCGAGGCCTTGAGTTCATCATTGAAAAACACGCTATAATTCGTGCCACTCACATCCACGCGAACATTGAGTGGAGTGCGATTATTGATCATCGATTGGGTGATGACCGCTGGTCCGGCACCCGTTCCAGCAGGAGATATCTGAGTCACCACGCCAGCCACGACTTTCTGCACGGTAAGACCGGCGCTGCCACCCCAACTGCCTGGGCTTTGGTTCCGCATGCCGACGCGGTAGTAATTGCTGGAATCTTGGTAACCAAAAATGATCCCGAAAAGATCGTCATCGTTCGTGCGCATCGTAGCGGTATAGCTATATGGGCCTGAAGTAACGACGCCGTTTCGAATAAGCATTGTCGGGGCGTAGTTGCCCGTATCATTCGGCGTAGAAGCTGGTTGACCAGCAGGCCACGGAATGAGATCCGATGTTTCCATCACCGTGGGAGCATGCAGACTCAATCTCCAAGAGGCAGCGCGATTCGGAAGCGGATCAACCCAATTGCCATCATAAACATTCGTGTAAACACTGCCGCCAACCAAAGTAGCCGCCTTGGTTGCAGACGGCGTAAGAAGAAATAGCAGGGTTAGAGTGGTGAACCCAACCAAAGCTTGTCGACTCATGAGCGAACCTCCCAGTTTCAAACCAGTTTATTCAGGATGTCTGTGTTGAAAAGTCTTAGGAAAGAAGAGGCTTCCTAGCGTTTACAGGCTCGAAGCATGGTGTGCTTTGACACCTGGGCACCAAGAAGTACATGTTTGAGCGGATAATATATCCACAATTTCTATCTTTACGTCTGAAATTAGGTTCGTCAAGCACTTTTTGATAATTTCGCATAATCTTCATGGAATGAAGAAACCCTGACCATGGCTCCTCCTACGAGGTTTTGTTGCATGACAAGCCCGTATTGGGCGTTCTGGTTCAGATATCCAGAGATTTCAGCGTAGAGCAGAGCCAAGGGGCGGCCCTTAAGGGCGAATGCGTCGTCTGCGTGACGCGGGAGCGTATGCGTCGGCTTGCCGGGCGGGGTCCGAGCAACGCGGTGATTCAATGGGTTGTTCCGTGTCCCGCTCGGCTCGCCGGACCTACTTGCGGTACTGAGCGATGCGTCTAATATCCGAGGGTTCGGGGAGATAGCCCTAATTGGCCGGGGTGGTCTGCGGGGTTATGATGCCCTTGGGGTTGGACGGTTGGATGTCACGCTCCGAATAAGCCCGGACGATCGAAGGCGCGGGGAAACGATAACCTTTAGGAAGGCGTACTTTGATGGTATTCAGAAGAACGTTACTAGCCAGTCTCCTGGTAGTTCTTACGTGGGTGGGAGGCATTGCCGTCGGCCTGCAAGGGGCTGAACAAGCTCGGCCGCAGATTGGCGATAAGCTGGCCGCGTGCTCCTTCACCGATATTCGCTACTTGCCCCGCGCGCTGAGCGAGTTTGTCGATAAGCGAGACCCCGTTAAGAAACGGGCGTTCGTGCTGATCTTTACGAACACCACGTGCCCCATCGTGCAGCAATTCTTGCCGCGGCTCAAAGAGCTTGATGCCGAGTTCCATGATCAAGGGGTGCAGTTCGTAGCGGTCAACGTTGGACCGGATGATTCGATGCTTGAAATTGCGAATCAGGCGGTCGAGCACGACATGCCGTTCCCGTTCGTCAAGGATATCGACGGCAGTTGCGTGGCCGCCACGGGTGCCGACCGCACGCCAACGGCGGTGCTCGTGGATGCCGGGTACCGCCTTCGTTATCGTGGCCGGATCGATAGTTCCTTTCGGCTTGGCGGCACTTCGCGGGGGGCCCTTCGTACCGAGTTGAAGGACGCCATCGTTGCCTTGTTGGCAGGGAAGGAGATCGCCGTGACGGAGACGCCGGTGGATGGCTGTGTGATCACGCCGCCGCCAGCCGCCCGCCCCCTCGGCGACATCGGCTATGCGAAGCACATTGCGCCGCTGTTCGATCGCCACTGCAATGCGTGCCATCGAGAGGGCACGTCGGCCCCGTTCTCGCTGACTTCCTACGACGATGTGGCCTCGAACGCTTCGATGGTGGCAGAGGTTGTAGAGCAGCGGCGGATGCCGCCCTGGTACGCAAGCCCGGGCATCGGGCATTTTTTGAATGACCGAACGATGCCCGCGGCCGATCGCAAGCGGCTCCTGAACTGGCTCGAAGCCGGGGCCCCGGAGGACGACTCCGCCTTGCCCCCTTCCGCTTCCGACCCTCCCCCCTCGACCGTCGCCACGCAGCCCGCCTCGTTCGGCAATTCGTGGGCAGGCCGCAAGTGGGCACTTGGCGAACCCGATTTGGTGCTCGAAGCGCCGTTCACCTACGACGTGCCGGCCGATGGCTACGTCGATTACAAGTACACGCTGTTGCCCTCCGTCTTCTTGAACGATACCTACTTGCAGGCGGTCGAAGTGCAGCCGAGCAATCCGCGCGTGGTGCATCATGCAAACTTAGGTTACATGCCGATCGGTACCCAGGGCATGTATGCCCGGCTGATCACGGGTTACGTGCCGGGCGTGGGGCCGATGCAACTTGATGACGGCGTGGCCTCGAAGATTCCCAAGGGATCGGTCTCCGGTTTACAGATTCATCTGACGACCACCGGAAAACCCGAAAAAACAAAGCTGCGTGTTGGGTTCTACTATCCACGCTACAAAGTTCAAAAAGAACTGCATTACCTACAGCTTGCGAATCGGGAATTTGCGATTCCGCCCTTCGCGGCCCACCACCCGGTAAGCCGCGCTAAGACGTTGCCCGATGATGTGACGCTCTACGGATTCTTTGCCCACATGCACGTTCGCGGGAAGGATGTCACGTTCCGCGCTTACCCGCCCAGTGCGGATCCCGTTACCCTGCTGATGATCCCGAACTACAACTTCGATTGGCAGATGCCTTATTACCTGGCGCATGGCTCGGCACGCTTTCCGGCGGGTACCGAATATGAATGTGTTGCCCATTACGACAATTCGACCTTCAACCCGTACAACCCCGATCCCGCGGCCACGGTCCGCAACGGCGAACAAACGATTCACGAAATGATGTACGGATTCGTTTTCTACACAAAAGACAAGGAACAACTGAACCTCGAGATCGACCCGCATTCAGGTCGGGCACGGTAAGGCTGCAAGGAACTTGGAGCCAAATGGATAGCCGCCCCGTTTTGGGGCGACGAAACAATACCCGAGTCCTAGGGATTAGCGGCAGCGGCATGCTTCGGGTATTTCCCCGGCCAAGATGGCCGGGCTATTTTATTTTGCTGTTATTCGGCTTCTGCTGGTCGCCAGTCGGTGAGTTGCACTTCGACGGTTTGTCGGCCGCGGAAGTGGTTGATGACGGGTTTGAAGGCGATGGCCAGCGGCCCCTTGGTAGCGTTGAGATCGTCTTCCCAATCGCCGCCGCCGAACGCGACGCCGCGCAACGCCACTCCGTTCTGTTCCAACCGCAGCGCAAGATGCCGGCCTGCACCCCCGATTCGTTTCGGCGGTTCGGCCAGCCGCACACCCGTGGTGCATAAGAGCGGTCGTTCGTTGCCGGCGCCAAACGGCGCAAGGCTTTCGATCTGCATAACGGTTTGATGCGTGAGTGCCGAGAGGGGCGTCTCGGCATCGATGAACAGGTCGGCCACGAGGTCGGCATGATCGATAGCCCGCTCGGCGTACGCGCAGAAGTCGATCCGAAACGCTTCGATGGCGGCTTCCTGGATGGAAAGCCCGGCGGCCGCTTCGTGTCCGCCGTGCCCAAGCAAGTGTTCTCCACAGGCTGCCAGGGCCGCGTGAAGATTGAACCCTGGGATGCTGCGGCCCGAACCGGCACCTGGCTTGGCACCAAGCTCATCGAGTGCAACGACGATCGTTGGCCGATGATACTGCTCGGCCAATCTGCCCGCCACAATGCCAATGACGCCTGGGTGCCAACCTCGGCCGGCAAGCACGAGCGCGGGGAGGGAACGTGGGTCGCCGAGTTCCTCGGCCGCCTTGTGAGCCGCCCGGTAAACGCTGCGCTCGAGCGTTTGCCGCTGCTCATTCAGCCCGTGAATGAATTCCGCGAGTTGGTTGGCGCGCACGGGGTCCTCGGTCGTCAGCAGTTCGACCGCGAGCGGCGCTTGCCCCAACCGTCCGGCCGCGTTGAGCCGAGGCCCAATCGTAAAGCCGATGGCATCGCAATCGAGAGACGGTTTTTCGGCGAGGCCTGTTATTTTTTCGAGAGCCAATAGGCCGGGAGTGGGGTAGTGCCGCAAACAATTCAGGCCATGACGAACGAGAATGCGGTTCTCATCGACCAGCGGCACGACATCGGCTACCGTGCCGATCGAGGCCAGCCCCACAGCCCGCATGAGGAACGTCCGCATCGCTTCGCCGACTCGCTTCGATTCGCTCGCGCGCTGGCACAGAGCCCAGGCCAACTTCATCGCAACCGCCGCGCCGCACAAACCGGCAAACGGGTAGCCCCCGCCCGGCAGGCCAGGATGCACGATGGCCGCCGCGCGAGGCAACCGCGCCACGGGCGAATCGGACGAGCCTTCGACCGCACATTGCATTTGCGGTTGGTGGTGATCGGTGATGATGAGCGTAAGGCCCAGTTCGCGGGCCGTTTCGGCCTCGTCCACGCTGGCGATGCCGCAATCGACCGTCACCACCACGTCTCCGCCGCGGGCCGCGATGCTCCGCAGCGCGTCGTGGTTCAGCCCGTAGCCCTCGTCGATGCGGTTGGGGATGTAACTCTCGGCCTTCGCGCCGAGCAACTTCAGGCAGCGAAGCAAGATCGCCGAGGCGGTCATGCCGTCGGCATCGTAATCGCCATAGACGGTGACTTGTCTTCCCGCTCGAATGGCCGCGTACAACAGGTCGGCCGCTTGCGGAGCGCCGGGCAATTCATCGGGATCGCGCAGGCCGCTCAGTTTGGCGTCGAGAAAGTGCCGCACGCGATCGAGGTCTTCCATGCCGCGGCAAAGCAGGAGCTGCGCCACAACCGCGGGCACGCCAGCAGCTTGCCCCAGCGTCGCCACGCGCGCCGGATCATAGCTCGCTATCCGCCAACGCTTGGGCATCCATTGATCAAATGACGAATGGCGAATGACGAATGACGAGGGTTCAAAGGGGCCTTAGTCAGTCGTTATCCGTCATTCGACATTCGGGCTCCTATTTCTTCTTTTCGGTGTGCATCGTGTGCTTGCGCAACCGCGGACTGTACTTGCTTAGCTTGAGCTTCTCACCGCCCATCTTGCGCTTAAGCGTATAGTTGTAGTCGCCCGTCTCCTCGCACACGAG
>JADZFK010000057.1 GCA_020849945.1 Pirellulales bacterium
AGAATCGGCAACAATCCACGACTGCTTCCTGCCGACGAACTCATCCTACTCGGTTCTATTTAGAAACATATAGCCGAGCCGTATCGGCTCGGCGAACTGGCATGGGTCCCTACACCCGGTCGTCCGGCCCAGAGGGCCCGGGCTATATAGAATCAACACAGCCGCCTCCGTGGTTATGATTGTGAGAAATGCGGTTTAAGCCATCCGCGCAGCGCGATGGCGCGGCGAACCCCCGGCGAAGCCGGGGGCTGTGCAATCAATTCCCGGTCACCCCTAGTTTAACTTGAGAGATGGCTTCCAGAAGATTTCGACTCTCGAAGCAAGCCCAGACCGACCTCTCCGAGATTCAAGACTACATAAAGTCTCGGAATAGGCAGGCGGTTGGAAACGTTTTGATGGCGCTTCACGAGGCGTTCCGCTCACTGGCAAGAAATCCAGAGATGGGAACTCTTTGCGATGATCTTCGTAAAGACATTCGCCTATTCGTGCCCAACAAACCAGCCAACAACTACCTCATCTTCTATTACCCCTATTCCGATGGCATCGAAGTTTCGACGGTAATCCATGCGGCAAGAGATTGGCCCTCCCTATTTGTATCGGGTGGGCGTTAGTCACTCTCCTGGCAACCTCGGCGGTACGGGTAGTTCGATCGTGAACTGTGTTCCGTGGCCTGCTTCACTTTGCACGCCGATCCGGCCGCCATGTGCTTCGATAATTTTCTGCGTGGTGGGAAGCCCAAGCCCCGAGCCGCCGGGCTTTGTCGAGAAGAACGCCTCGAACATTCGCGTGGCCGTGCGGTCGTCCATTCCGCAGCCTGTATCGATCAGGTACACCACCGCCATGCCGCGTTCGGCCGCCGTGCGGACGACCAACTGCCCCCCTTCGGGCATCGCCTGCCGGGCGTTGATCACGAGGTTGAGCAGGGCTTGGCGAAACGCTTCGCGATCGAGCAATACGCTCGGCAATTCGGGATCGAGGTAGCGCACGATCTCGATCCCCGCCTCTGCCGCTTCTGGCGCGAAGAACTCCAGCACGTCTTCAATTTGGTGATTGAGGTCGGTCGGCTCGAGCTGCAACCTTCGCACCTTGGCGAAGTTCAGAAAGTCATCCAGCAGCGATTGCAGCCGTGCGCACTCGCGCCGGACCACATCCACGCGTTTGATCGCGCGACGGGCGGCTGGCGTTTCCGGTTCGCCCAAATCCTCGGCGAGCAGCTCCATGTTCAGCCGAATCGTGGAGAGCGGATTCTTGATTTCGTGCGCCAAGCCGCCCGCCAGCCGGGCGATCTCGGTGTACTGATCCATCAGCCGCTGTACCGTGGCTGCGGAATCGAGCGGGGCCGGTTCGGTGGGGGAAGCGGGCATCTCGCGTACTCCGCTAGGCCAAACTTACTCGACGCGGCTTTTCAAGCTCATGCGCCGTCGCCATTCGCATCGCCGTTGCCCGCCTCCCTGAGCGCGGCCTTGCGGCTGAGCTTTACGCGGTCTTGCTCATCCACGGCAATGACTTTCACCATGAGCACGTCGCCCACGCGGCACACGTCGCCCACGCTGGAAACGTACTCCTCGGCCAGCTCGCTGATGTGGCACAAGCCATCCTTGCCCGGCAGAATCTCGACGAACGCGCCGAAATCCTTCACGCTGGTCACCGTGCCTTCGTACACGCGGCCGACTTGCACACTGGCCGTCATCGCTTCGACGCGACCCAACGCGCGATTCACCGAGGCTTCGTCGGCACCGGCAATCGTTACCGTGCCGTCTTCCTCCACGTCGATCGTGACGCTGTAATCCTCCTGGATTCCGCGGATGTTCTTTCCGCCCGGGCCGATCAACAGGCCAATCTTCTCGGGGTCGATGGAAGTGCGAGCCAGCCGTGGCGCGTTGGGCGAAGTGTTTGGCCGCGGACGCGGGATGGCCGAAAGCATCGACCGCAGAATTTCGATCCGTGCCTCGCGCGATTGGGCGAGCGTGGCGCGAATGATCTCCTCGCTGATGCCGTTGGTCTTCAGGTCGAGTTGGATGCCCGTGATGCCTTTCTGCGTGCCGGCGATTTTGAAATCCATGTCGCCATAGTGGTCTTCATCGCCAATGATATCGGTCAGCAGCACCCATTTATCGCCGTCCTTCACGAGGCCGGTCGAAATGCCGGCCACGGGGTTGGTGATGGGCACGCCCGCCGCCATCAGGCCGAGCGTTGAGCCGCATACGCTCGCCATCGAACTGGAACCGTTCGATTCCAAGATGTCGGAGATCACGCGGATGGTATAGGGGAAATCGTCGTGCGGCGGCAGCACCGGGTTGACGCTTCGCTCGGCCAGCATGCCGTGGCCGATCTCGCGGCGGCCCGGGCCACGAATGGGCCGACATTCGCCCACCGAAAATGGTGGAAAGTTGTAATCCAACATGAACCGCTTCGAGTACTCCTCGAACAAACCGTCCACGCGCTGCTCATCGCGCCCCGTGCCGAGCGTTACCGTAATGAGCGCTTGCGTTTCGCCACGCTGGAACAACGCCGAGCCGTGAACGCACGGCAGCAAATCGACTTCGCAATGAATCGCGCGCAGCGTTTTGTTGTTGCGGCCATCGGGGCGGGTGCCGCCGAGAATGAGGTCTCGCACCACCCGCTGCTCGAGGTCGTGCCACGCCTTTTGGAACGAATCGAGCGACGGAGCGCCCTCGGCCGCGGGGTCGGGAATTATTTCGGCCTGGGCGGCCGTTTTGAGTTGCGAAACGGCCTCGGCCCGGGCCTGCTTGCCCTCGGTCCGCTTCGCTTCCTTGAGCCGATCGTACATTGCCCCACGCAAACGATCGAACACGCCGTCGTTTGCCGGCGGCACGAACGCCACCTTCTTGACGCCCACCTTTTGGGCCAGCTCATCTTGCAGATCGCACAGCACGCGCACGTACTTGTGGGCCTCGGCCAGCGCTTCGAGCATCCGGTCTTCGGGCAACTCGCGCGAAAAGCCTTCGATCATCAGCACCGCGTCGCGCGTGCCGGAAACGATCAGGTCTAGTTCGCTGACCTCCAACTCATCGTGTGTGGGGAAAGGCACGAACTGGCCATCGACCAGCCCCAACCGCACCGAGCCAAGGGGGCCTAGGAAAGGCAGCGGCGAAATGCACAACGCGGCCGAGGCACCGTTCATCGCCAACACGTCGCCATCGGTTTGGCGATCGCTCGCCATGACGAAATTCATCACCTGAACTTCGTCCATGAAACCCTCGACGAACATGGGCCGAATCGGACGATCGATCAGGCGGGCCGTGAGCGTTTCCTTGGTAGTGGGCCGACCTTCTCGCTTCAGAAAGCCGCCGGGGAACTTGCCGGCGGCGGCTTGCCGCTCGCGGTAATCGCACGTCAGGGGGAAGTAATCCATGCCGGGGCGCGAGGGGCCAGAAGCCACCGCGCTAAGCGTGACGGTTTGCCCGAACTGCACCAGGCAGCTTCCCGCCGCCTGCTTGGCCAACGCCCCCGTTTCAATGCTCAGAACCCCCTTGCCAATTTGTCGTTCGACTCGAATACGTGATAACATTTCCCTTCCTTAACCTCATCTTTCATTTTCGAGATAGCGATGCTGGGCAACCCGCCGTAAGGGCAAGTGCCGAGTGCTATCGATGTCCTTCGTAGCCCTTCGTAGGCCCACGGGAGCGGATGCCTCGTGCGAGCCGAGATCAGCAGGGCACGTGTGCGGCATGATGGTGCGCAGAATGCGCCGAAGGGCGGAGGGCAACGAACGGCGAAGAGCGGAGGAGGAACCGAGACGCCGGCCAGTAGCCAAGGCTCTGTTACTCCACTGCTCTTCCACCGAACTGCCGCATTACTTCCGAATCTCCAGCCGCCGCAACAGTTCGAGATACTTCTCGGGATTGATCCGCTTCACATAATCCAACAAGCGGCGCCGCCGACTGACCATGCCCAACAAGCCACGCCGGCTGGCGTAGTCTTTCGAGTGGAGCTTCATATGATCGGTCATCTGGGCGATACGATTGGTGAGCAGCGCAATCTGGACTTCCGGCGAGCCCGAGTCCGTGGCTCCCCGACCAAATTCACCCTTCAGTTGTTGCTTCCGCTCTTTGGTAAGTTGCATGACGTTTCCCGTACCATACCCGCTTGCGGGGTATCTCTTCCTGGTGCGCTGCACACCCCGGAAGCGAACCACACCCGATGTGGCCAACCTCCGAGTAAATCTGCCTAAGCGTTCACCAACTCCTCATAATGCAGGCCGACAGCCCATCTGCCGACCCTACTACCATCTCCAAACAATGTTCACAACTTTCGCTGCTTAAACACATGAGTTTACCGAAGCAAGACGCAAATGCAACCGCAAATGGCGGGGAGCCAAGAAATCCTACAAAAAAAGGCCCTCTCCGCGCCTCCTTTCCACCCCAACCGGCCTAAAAGCGGCAGCCCGCCTGTCTGAATTACTATGCGAGGAGCACTCGGAGGATTAGCCCCGATTTCTCACCACGGAGCAAACAGAGATCACGGAGAACAAGCCAAGAGATCGTTTGAAGCAAGGTCAACCGTCCGTAGCTACGAGACAGGGTGTTTCCGCCGTTGCTTGGGGTAGGGGTACTTGCTACTGGTTTTCTGCGTGGCTCCGTGCCTCCGTGTTTTGATTGTGAGAAATGCGGACTATTCGATAGCGATTTTGCCTTCGGGCAACACCACATAAGAACCCTTGAAACTAACGGCCGGGCCATCGGTTCCGGGCACCTCGACGGATAGTTCGAGCTTGGTTAGACCTTTGCCATCGAGCATTTCTAGGAAATACTGCGACTCGGCAGGGGAGGCCGGTCGGCAGTGGGCAAATATCACGGGGGCGGTAACCGGCTCTAGGTACTTGATCGAACTGCGATGAATGACGATGTTGCCGCCGCGGCCCAATTCACGCAGCAGAAGATAGACGTAACCCCAACCTGCAATGGTACATAGAGCGTTGAGGCTGCCGGCAAACGCTGTTTGCTGATGATTTCGGTTCGGGCCAAGGGGTAGCTGCATGACCAGCCCCTCCAAGCCTCCGTGATGCACGCGAATCCCCATTTGGGCGCTCATCGGAATTTCGCGTTCCAGCGTGGCTTGAAGCTCCTCTAGGCGGGTAGTGGCCGAGTCGGAAGGCGGTTGGTCGGCGAGATCGGGCATGGTGCAAGTTCGGGGGGCCAGCACTTCAGTTGGGAGATGCCTATCGTATCTCAACCGGATTCACTTAACCAGCCGAGTCTTCGGCCTTTCCTGCAGGGCAGTTGCGCGAGAATTGGGCAATTCTGCGCAAAACAACGGCAACATGAACGGCAGATTGAGCAACCACGGCCAGAAAAACAATGCCGTGGCGGACTTCACATTCGCGGCAATCGGTTTGGATATGACTCGGTGTCACTTCGTGCGGGAATTGGTGATATTTCGGCGTCTTATGATTGCAAAGTGTGGGTCGTGGCGAAGAGCTGATGCTGGCTTCGAAAAACAGAGTTGAATGAGACTCTAGGAAGGTGGTGGAAATCTGGGCCGGTGTCTGGTACGCGGATTGCATGGAACAAGATTCGACGTTGCAAGGGCCTGGCGGATCCATTGTCGCAACCGCGCCTAACTATTTCTCACCAACCGTTCCGCCATGCAGCCTGAAGAAAAGGCAACGAGCCTTTATTTGTCCGATCGCCATCGTGCCGCGGCGGCCCAAGAAACCGTCGTCGTAATCGGCAATGGCATGGTGGGGCAGCGCTTCTGCGAACGGCTTGTGGCAGTAGATGTCGAGCGGCGTTTTCGCATCGTAACTTTTTGCGAGGAGCCACGATCGGCCTACGATCGCGTGGGGCTCACTTCATTCTTTGCTCATCGCGATGCCGAGAAGCTGATGCTCGCGCGGCGAGAATGGTACGAAGAGCACGGGGTCGAGTTGCACATTGGCGATCGCGCCGTGGCGATCGACCGCAAGAAGCGAATCGTACGATCGGACCTGGGCGTAACGATTGGTTACGACCGCGTCGTGCTGGCGACCGGCTCGTATCCGTTCATACCGCCGGTGCCGGGGATCACCAAAGTGGGCGTTTGCGTTTACCGCACGATTGCCGATTTGGAACACATCATACGGTTTGCCGGCAAGGCCGAGCGGTGCGCGGTGATTGGCGGGGGATTGCTTGGACTGGAGGCTGCCAAGGCCGCCTTCGATCTGAATCTGGAGACGCACGTCGTCGAGCGTTCGCCTCAACTGATGCCACGCCAGATCGATGCGAAAGGCTCGCAGTTGTTGGTGCGTAAGCTCGAGTCGCTTGGGGTTCGCATTCATTTGGATAAAGCGACGAAGGAAATCTTGGGCGATGGGCAAGTTGCGAAGATGGTGTTCGGCGACGGCACGAGCATCGATGTGGATATGGTCATCGTCTCGACCGGCATTCGCCCGCGCGATGACCTTGCTCGTGAAGCGGGGCTTGCCGTTGGCGAACGCGGCGGAATCGTGGTGGACGATCGGCTTGCCACTTCCGACCCGCGAATTTTCGCCATCGGTGAGTGCGCGTTGCATGGCGGCATGGTCTACGGATTGGTTGCCCCGGGGTACGAAATGGCCGAGGTGGCCGCCGCGATTTTCGTCGGGCAAGAACAGCGTTTCTTGGGCGCCGATCTTTCGACGAAGCTCAAGTTGATCGGCATCGATGTCGCGAGTTTCGGCGAGTGCGAACTTCCCGAGAGCCGGGCGACACCGCTCGTGCTGGATGATCCGCTCGCGGGCGTTTACAAGAAACTATTTTTCTCGCCAGATGGATCGAGGCTTCTGGGGGGTATCTTGGTGGGCGATGCCAGCGATTACGGCCGCCTGGCCATGCTGGTGAAGAACGACGTACCGCTTCAGGACCAACCTCGCATTTTATTGGTTGGTGCATCGGGGGCTTGCGCCGTGGCCGGCTTCGATTCCCTGCCCGATTCGGCTCAAGTGTGCTCCTGCAACCATGTAACGAAAGCGGCGATTTGCTCGGTCATTGCCTGTGGTGAAGCCGATTCGCTCGAGGCCGTCAAGCGGTTGACCCGCGCGGGCACCGGCTGCGGCGGATGTCTACCGTTGGTTGCCGATCTCTATCATGCCGAGTTGAAGAAAGCGGGGAAGGTGGTTGTCAATCACCTGTGCGAACACTTTGCTTACTCGCGAATCGAGCTGTTTGCAATCATTCGCGTGAAGGAGCTTCACACCTTTGCCGAAGTGCTCGACCACTGTGGGCGCGGGCACGGATGCGAAACCTGCAAGCCCGTGGTTGCTTCCATCTTGGCCAGCCTGTGGGGCGAGCACGTGTTGGCTCCCGAACTTGCCACGCTGCAAGACACCAACGATCGGTTCCTCGCCAACATTCAGCGTGGGGGCACCTATTCGGTTGTGCCCCGCGTGCCGGGTGGCGAGATCACGCCCGATAAACTGGCGACGATCGCCCGCGTGGCCAAGAAGTATCAGTTGTACACGAAAATTACGGGTGGACAGCGGATCGATATGTTCGGCGCGCCGATGGAGAAGCTCCCCGATATCTGGGAGGAATTGATCGAAGCGGGCTTTGAAAGTGGCCATGCCTATGGGAAGGCGCTTCGCACCGTAAAAAGTTGCGTGGGGACAACCTGGTGCCGCTACGGCGTGCGAGATTCGGTCGGTTTCGCGATTCGGATCGAGAACCGTTACAAGGGAATTCGCTCGCCGCACAAGATCAAGATGGCTGTTTCTGGCTGTACGCGGGAATGTGCCGAGGCCCAGAGCAAGGACGTGGGGCTGATCGCGACCGAACAGGGTTACCATCTGTACGTTTGCGGCAACGGCGGTTCCAAGCCGCGTCATGCCGATTTGCTCGCCACCGACTTGGATGAAGACACGGCCATCCGCATGACCGACCGCTTCCTGATGTATTACATTTCGACCGCCGACAAGCTAACCCGAACTTCGGTATGGCTGGAGAAGCTTGAAGGGGGTTTGGAGCACGTTCGCCAAGTGGTGCTGGAGGACAAACTGGGAATAGCCGCCGATCTGGAAGCGATGATGACGAAGCTCGTTGCTTCGTACCAGTGCGAGTGGTCGGCCGTCGTCGGCGACCCCGAGAAGCGAAAGCAGTTTCAGCAGTTCGTCAACACAGAGGAAACAGAATCGTGCATCGAAGTGATCCATGAGCGAGGGCAGCAACGTCCCGCCGACTGGCCGAGCGATTTTGTGTCGCTCGAACAGTTCCGTGTATGGAATGGCCACCGTTCGCGAGCGGGTGAAGGCGATCGACAGGCTGAAAACTACTTGGAACTTTCGGAAATTGCGGAAGGCGACGCTGAAGGCGAGCAGAATACCGAATTCGCAGTCGCCCCGGCCTCGCCCCAGTGGGATTATTCATGGGTTACGGTGGGCAAGGTTTCCGACTTTCCCGAGAACGGCGGGGCGGCGGTGAAGCATGGCCGATCTCAGTTGGCCGTCTTCAATTTTTCCAGTCGTGGCGAGTGGTACGCGACGCAAAACATGTGCCCTCATCGCAAAGCGTTCGTCCTTGCGCGTGGGCTTCTCGGAGATACCGCGGAGGAGCCGAAAGTAGCCTGCCCGCTTCACAAGAAGACCTTCTCTCTCCAGACCGGGGATTCGCTCCAAGGCGAAGAGTTTCGGATCCGGACGTTTGAGGTGCGGATCGAGGACGACGAAGTGCAACTCAATCTCCCACCGGCCGACGCGCTCGATGACGACCTGGCCACCGAGATCGGATGCTGCCTGGCAACCGCCCCCGATTCCAAGCCAGACCTGCCGAGAACGATCCGAACTGAAACGGTTACCGCGTGACAAGCGGCGAGCGTATCGTCCGCATTTCTCACAATCAATACCACGGAGGCACGGAGCCACTGAGAAAACCAGTAGCAAGTACCCGAACCACAAGGAACGGCGGAAACACCCTGTGTCGCAGCGACGGGCGATTGACGTTGCTTCAAACGATCTCTTGGCTTGTTCTCCGTGACCTCGGTGTGCTCCGTTGTGAGAAATCCGGGATAGCACTTGGCCAACGCCCGTCTGCGGAAACTCATTTCGCCATGCGGCGGGTACGCAAATGACCCGGCAATGAGGCGGTTCGTGCATTGTCTCAGAACTCCCCTCCCTTTCTGGAAAATCTTTTTTTGGGGGGGGGATTGCTGAGTTCTTGGCCTTGCTGAAACCGCCACCCGATCCAGAACTGGTGATGAGACAAAGCCAAACCTCGCGCCTGGTTTCTCGATATCCATCTCGTAAGTTCACCGTTCGCCACGGTTGGCGAATGATTCCGAGCCTTTCTAGCGGATTTTTTGCACTGGTGGTAGAAAGTGATAGACTGCAAAAATGGCCGTGTTCCTCCACGCGATTGGACGCCCCGCCAGGCAGCCATCACGATTTCGCAATTCTCTTCCGATGCCGATTACGTGTGGGAAGTCGCCACACTTTTTCCCGTGGCTGACGAGATTCCAGAGTAGTTCCACAATCAACGTGACCGAACTACAATTCTCCGACTGGCAAACGGCGGGAGACGGCGGCGAGGTGCTGCGCTTGGTCGAAGTGTTGGAGCGCATGGAAGTCCCGTGGTGTATGATCGGCCGACTGGCCGTTAACTACTGGGCGGAAGAACCGCTCGCAACTGCGGGCGTTGACATGGTAATAGCAACTGATCGCGTGGACGAAGCGGTCGCTGCGTTGGTCGCCGCTGGCTTCCAGGCCAATGGTCGGTAAACCTCCAAGGCTCATCCAAGGTATCGATGCAGATCAGCACGAATGAAATGTATCGTGAGTTCCCTACTCGCAGCGTTGTAGCCGACGTACATGGCATTTTATTGATAACTGCGCGGCTAAAGACCCATCGGTCGTTTAACGCCGAGCCAACGGCGAGGGAAAACCTCGGATTCCGTCGCCGTTGGCTCCGGTTAAACAATCCGTAAGGGTTCAATTACAGCGCAGACATCAATAATGCGAGTGGCGTCGCTGAAAGACACGCTCGCCGGGAAGATCGTTGCCTGGCGCGATGAAGCGCGGCGTCCGAGTAAACGACAAAAGGACCTGCTTGATATCATGCGGCTGGTTGAGTCACACCCGGACTTAAGTAGCCTGCTGCCACCCGAACTTGGATCACGATTGGAATAGAAGGTGCGACGTAACAGGCTGAGACCCAGCGGTATCCGACATTGGGGCTGTTCGTTGAAGGCCTAAAACACGCTGGAGCACACGAGACGGGTTGCGACGGCCATGCAACACCTGCATCAATAAGCATCGTATGATGGATTGAATGATACCTCTGCAAAAGAAGGACAGTAGCTGAATCGTCTGCAAAGTGGCAGGACTATTAATCCAACTATCGCAGCAGCAAGTGGCGTTGATTCTGGGACTACTACAGGCGATGCCACCGCAACGCCAAATCGACCGTCATCCAGTACATAACGAAACGTCAGCGATCCATTATCAGCCCCGTCCAGCCCTTGACTTCCAAGTATTAGGCTTTGAACTGTGCTTCCAAAGAGCGGCTGGCCCGTTGTGAGAACAGGCAATAGTTGGTGGGAATTTCCAAGATAGAGACCAGCACCCTTCGTAGTGGACGCCTGAAAAGCAAGCGTATTACCGACGAGGGATGGTCCAGTAACGTCGTCGATGTGAAATTCCGTAAATGTGCCGCCCGAGGGGGCCGCATCACCCGTTTTTGCAACAGCGGTCAGGGATCCATTCTCGCTTAGAAAGACTCCTTGCTTGGTGTTGTTGTCGAAACTAGCCCAAAACGCAACGTTACTCGTTGAGATCACGGGTTTCCTGAATTCTGTAAACATGCCTGATGGCGCAGAATCACCGGTTGAAACAATTTCTTGGACAGAACCACCGTTGCCAACAAACAAGCCCTCTTGCAAGTAATTGTTATAGCTTGCGCGAAACGCGACGTTTTCACCACTGATTGAGTAGTTGAGAAAATGACTGAACGAGCCTACAGGTGCGGGGTCTCCCAATTTTGAAATGACAGTATTTCCGCTGAGATTCTTAACACGAATGCTGGGAATCGTAAAAGGAGGCACACCTGACAAGTACGCAATGTTTTCTCCGCTGATCTCCGGAAGCAGAGCGAAGGTAGAAGTATGAAACGGTGCCGGGCCCGTTGGATCCAGAATTGGCGAAATGATGCCGCCTTTAGATAGGAATGCGCCTTGAATTGAGAAGAGATACTGCGCGTGAAATGCGACAACGCCATGGCTAATCGTTGGGCTGGACACCCCATCAAAATGCAAATTGGCGCTTCCTGGCACTAGACTATGATCCTGGACAATTTCTTTGATCTCACCACTTGCAGAATATGTAAAAACCCCTGACTGGGTATCACCTCCTGGAATGGTAGACCAAGAAGCACCAAACAGAACTGTTCCATCACTAATCGCAGGTGCTCGCCCTCCATCTGCCCTTAAGCCAAATAATTCAAACGTCCCGTAAGGTGCTGCATGTGTATTATCAATGATTCGCTTGAAATCATATTCAACAGAGCTTGCGCTCGCTGAGACCGAGAGCGAGATAATCATCGAAAGTGTTGAACTCTTGATTAGCATTGCATAGCTCACAAACTTCAGAGTATTCCGCCCCAACTTCAGACGGAATAGTCCCAAATAAAGCCAACTCCTGTCAATTGGAGATGCAGCTTGAAAAAAAGCATCGCAATTTCAAACCGGCAAAGCGGAGACTGATTATCGCCGAGAATCTCAAACTATACGGTATTACCCGGCGGTGAGGAGATTAACCCTCACGCCGGGTTTGCAGTGTTTGCCGCAGTTTACAGTATTTTTAGGGGTTGTTATACTGAAGTATCCTATTAGCAACGTGCGTCGCCTTGCAGCTCAATCGCAGCACCCAAGTCAGCCGCCATTAAGACATTATTGATGACTGCGCTACCAATGAACCCTTACGGGTTGTTTAACCCGGAGCCAACGGCGACGGGATTCGAGGTTCTCCCTCGCCGCTGGATAGGGGTTTAACGAACGATGGGTCTTTCGCTGCGCATGGATCAATAAGACATGTCTGCCGTCCAACCATCGTTGTCTTCTGAACCCGAATATGTCTGGGAAGTGGCGACGCTCTTTCCCGAGCAAGGGGAATGGCTGGAAGAACAGTATCTCGAATTGACGGACCATTCGAAACGGCGAATCGAGTTCATCGATGGGCGATTGGAGTTCTTGCCGATGCCTACGGATATCCACGAAACATTGGTGGAGTTTCTATTTTTTGCTCTTCGCGAATTCGTTGAGAAGCGAAATCTTGGCAAGGTGCGCTGGACTGGGATTCGGTTGCGTATTCGGGCAAAGCAATACCGGCTGCCAGACATCATTTTTTTGCACAAGGACAATTTTTGCGCGCGGCACAACCGGGCATGGGAAGGCGCCGATTTGGTTATGGAGGTTGTGAGTGACGCTCCAAAAGATCGGCAGAGAGATTACGAGGACAAATTACTTGCTTATGCGGAAGCAAAAGTTGCCGAGTATTGGATCGTTGATTTTGAACGGCAGGTTGTGATCGTCCAGCGTCTGGAAGGCGACCGTTATGCCATTGACGGGGAGTACACTCCCGGGCAACAGGCAACTTCGGTGTTGTTAGACGGTTTCTGCGTTGACGTCGCGTCGCTATTTGCCGCGGCGGAAGATGTACCAGAGTGAATGGAATACAAACACAATAAGAAAACCCGGCTGTGAGGAGGCTAACCTCGCGCCGGGTTTCTCAATATCAATTTGGCATGCCCACTTCTGCCTGCCCCCTGGGCAGGCAGTTCGCCGAGGTGGCGAAACTCGATCCCGAGTGAGTCAGGTGAACAGTCGCGATGGTTGCAGGGTCGCCGTGGGAAGTGCTAGCGGACAGACAGACGCATTTGCCCCGTAGACCGTCCTTTGTTGGTAGGTGCGGCCAATTGGCTGGCGATGGACCTCGATTTGCTCGTCGATGACGTTCACGATCCAATTCTCTTGAATGCCCGCTTCGGCATAGATTTCGAGTTTCTCGGTTCGGTCATCGGCGAGGGAAGTGTCCGCAACCTCGATCAACAAAAGCACGTCCTCGGGGTTGGGGTGATGATCGACCGTCGCATTCCGCATGGCCCAAACTAGATCGGGATGCGGCTCGCTGTCACTGGCGGGTATCCGAACGGGGTTGTGAACGCGAATCACGATTCGCTCGCGCGGCACAACCTCATAACTCCAATCCGTCAAGTGCGTCACCACATGGGAGTGGATATAGCCAATCGGACTCATTTGACGAATCTCCCCTCGGATCAACTCAAGCCGTTGTTCATACGCACCAGAGAATACTCCTAGTTCGACCATGTGTTCGTAATGATCGAGAGTGAAATGGGCAATGGCGCTCATCATATCACGTCAAGTTTCACGGACGCAGTGTTGACAGAGTGAGATCCCCAATACCTATTGTACTACCTGGCGAGCGCAATAATCGGGTAGGAGGGAGCCTCGCGGCTCCCGTCCTCCCACACCACCGGACGTACTCATCGTATCCGGCGGTTTCTTTTACTGTTGTAACTCAAGGTATCTGTCGGTGAGGCCGATCAGACCTTGAT
>JADZFK010000058.1 GCA_020849945.1 Pirellulales bacterium
CGATGCCCGCGGCTTCCACCGCGACGCGCACGGCTTGTTCACGATTGGCGTTGCTTACGGCACGAACGATTCGGCCGGTCACGAAGGCGATCGCGTGCATTACATGGCGTTGGGCGGCCGTCATTTGCATCAAACGGTAGACGAACACCCGGGGATCGCTCACTACAGCGGCAGCCCGCAAGGCCGTGGTCCGAAAGAAACCGGCCCTCATGGGTGTACCGTCGTTACCGTCGACGAAACCGGTCGGGCCAAGACCAAGTTCGTGGCCACCGATACGGTGAGGTGGCTCGAACAAACGATCGAAGTCACGGCCACAACCCGCGAGGAGCAACTGCGCGATCGGATGGTCGAGCGGCTGGAAAAGCTTCAAGCCCAACACCCCGGGGTAGACCTGCTGATCCGCTGGAATGTTCGGGGCACGGGGCCGTTGGTAAACCGCCTACGGCCGAATAGCCTGGCCGATGAACTGCTGGTTGACCTGCGCCGCCGCTTCGGCGAGCGTTCGCCGGTGGCCTACAGCGCCTCGATTCGTTGCGAATCGCCGCTCAGCGTTCCCGCAGAGTGGTACGACCAGGAAACCTGCCTGGGTGATTTCCTCCGCGTTGTGCGCGAATTCGAACAGCAGGAATCCTCGTTTGACCTTCGGCCATTCCTGCCTCCCCATGTTCGAGACGAATACCTTGAATCGATCGCCGTGCTGGAAAAAGACGAGGCCAACCAGGAACTGCTGTGCCGTGCGTCGAAACTCGGTGTAGACCTGCTCACTTTGCCGCTGGAGGAAGGGGATTTGCCAAGCGATGAGTAACCCAAGGTTGCTCGTAACTCCGACAAGCAGCTAGCCTCATTCATGCACGCATTCGCCCCTCACCCACAATACTTATGAAAATCACGGATCTGAAGATTGACGGCTTTGGCGTTTGGCACGACCTGTCGCTGCGAGGTCTTTCGCCCGAGCTAACGGTGTTCTACGGCCCGAACGAAGCTGGCAAATCGACGCTGATGCAATTCATGCGTTCGATTCTGTACGGCATGTCGCCCACGCGGCGTGAGCGGTACTTGCCGCCCGTCGTCGGCGGCAGGCCTGGTGGTTGGCTCAAGGTGCAAACCGAAAATGGCCCCCTAACGATCAGTCGGTATGCCGATCGCGGCCCGAACGATGTCGGCAAGGTAACCATCATCACCGCGGAAGGCGAGGAGCAAGGCGATCGCCTGCTGCGCGAATCGCTCGAACACGTCGACGAACCAACTTATCTCAACATCTTCGCCGTCGGTTTGCGCGAAGTGCAGGAACTCGGGTCGCTCAGCGATACGGCCGCCGCTCAGTGGTTGTATCGGCTGACCTCGGGCCTCGATCGCATCTCGCTCTACGATGTGATCCACATGCTGGAAGGCACTCGCCTGCGGCTCCTTAATTCGTGGGAGGAAAAGTCGGAGCTGCGCGGCCTGTTATCGAAACAAGAACAACTTCGCGGCGAACTCGAAGAACTGATTGCCAAGGGACGCCGTTGGGCGCAATCGGCCGTCCGGCTCCGCGAACTGGCCGAGGAAGTCGATGCCCGGCAGGCCGAGGCCAAGGCCATCGCCGCGCGGAGTCGCCGTCTCGAAGTCGCCATTTCCGTCAAACCCTTGTGGATTAAACGCGGCAAGCTCGACGATCAACTGGAACGATTCCAGAATCTTCAACCCCTGGGAGAAGGCACGCTCGAAACACTTGAGGATTTCAACAAACACATCGAGGAGCACGACCGACAACGCGATATCTTGCGTGGCCAGCGCCAGCAGCTCCGCGACGAGGCCAACCGGCTTGGAATCAACCAAGCCCTGGTGAGCAGCAGTTGTCGCTTGAATGGGCTTCTCGAACAAACCGACTGGCTTCAATCCGTCGAACGACAGGCCGCCGAACTTGCCGACGAAGTCAAACATTTTGAAGCACGCCTGGCGAGCGAAAACGAACGGTTGGCCCAGGAGTGGACCGGCGGCGGGAAGCTCCCGCCCCGCATCACGAGCGATATCGTCGATCAACTCGCGCCGCAATCACGAGCGGTGGAAGCAACCGCGCAACTGGTCACCAACGCCCGGTACGAGCTGGAAGTGCATCGCGCCGGCGAGAGTGAATTCCGCGCGCAGATCGAATCGGCCGTGACCAGCGGCGAAAAGCTCGGCCTGCCCAAGGACGTTCAAGCGGCCGGCGAGTTGGTCGCCCAGTTACGCCGCCGTCACCAATTGGATCAGCGGATCGCAGCCGCCCAGGGCGAGGCCGAGACACTCGATCAGCAAGCGCACGACTTGGTCAATGAACAAGTCGTGCCGATCGAGCTGTTCGTCCTCTTGGGCATGGTGTTCATCGGGGGCGTGGCCTGCGCGGCCGCATGGTGGCTGCTGCCCGCAAGTTCCACCGGCAAGTACGGCGGCTGGTTCGCGCTTGCCGCGGTTGTCGCCGCCTTGGTTGCCGCCATGTACAAGTTCCTCAAGGAATCGCGGGCCACCGACCGCTTCGATACCTGCCACTACCAAATCGATACGCTGCTCGAAAAAATCGAATCGGCCGAACACGAACGCGCGGAACTCGATCACGAACTTGGCCTCGGCGGCGGCTCGGTCGCCACTCGCTTGCAACACGCCGAACGACACTTGGCCGAACTCGAACGGATTTTGCCTGTTGAAAGCCAGCACCGCGAAGTGGCCGAGGCACTCTCCTCGGCCGACCGGCGATTAAAACTGGCGGAAGAAAAACACACCTCCGCGCTGGCAAATTGGAAAGCCCGATTGCAGGCTCTCGGATTGCCCAAAGATATCTCGCCCGAAAACCTCGCTGCAATGGCCACCCAATGCGAGCGACTTGCCGAACTTGAAGCCCGAATCGAGAACCGTCGCGACGACATGCAACGCCGTCAACGCGAGTTCACAATTGTTTCAGACCGCATCGTTGCCCTGGCCGATGAAACGAACCTCCGGCGTGAGAAGGTAACTTCGATCGAGCAATTGGATTACCTTCGCGCGCAGTACCATCAACACCAACAACGAGTCGAACAGCGAAAAGGAATCCGCGAGCGGGCGAAATCCTTGCGTGCGGAAGCCCGTAAACATCATCACGCCGGGCTCGGGTACCGACGCCGGCGCGAAGCGTTGTTCCAAAAATGTGGCGTGGCCGACGAACAGGAACTCCGTCAACTCGCCGCACGGTTGGCGGAGTTCGAAGACCTTCGGCACAAGCGGGCGGCCGTCACCCGCGAAATCTTGGCCGCCATCGGCAAACACGGCACGGAAGCGGACTTCGCTCCCTTCCTGGCCGAGGACCAGATCGGACGACTCGAACACGAATGGGAATCCCTCTCGACACAATCCGAGGAACTCGAACGCCAACTCAAGGAAGCTCTCCAACGGCGCGGGGCGATGGTGGAGCAGCAGCGAACCGCCGCCGCCGATCAATCGTTGGCTCTCAAGCAGCTCGAATTGGATGTCATCGAGCAGCAGATCCGCAAGGCCGTCGATGCGTGGCGTGAACGGGCCGCCGTTAGCCTGTTCCTCGAACGAATCCGCGAGGAATACGAGCAACACCGTCAACCCGAAACGCTCCGCGAGGCCTCGCTCTACATGAGCCAGTTGACCGACGGCCGATACACACGTATTTGGACTCCGCTCGCGCACGATATCTTGTTCGTCGATACCGCCGAGGGCCAATCGCTCTCGGTACAAGTGTTGAGCCGCGGTACCCGCGAACAGTTGTTTGTGAGCCTGCGGCTAGCGCTCGTGGCCGCCTACGCCAGGCGTGGCATCCACCTGCCAATGATCTTGGATGATGTGTTTGTCAATTACGATGCGGGCCGCACACGCACGGCCTGCGCCGTTCTCCGGAACTTCGCCAAGCAGGGCCATCAACTCATGGTCTTCACCTGCCACGAGCATGTGTGGCAGATGTTCAAAGAAATCAGCGTCGACTGCCGACGAATCCCGAACCGTCTCGGCTCGGAAGAAACACAGCCCGAAACTCTTCAACCCGAAACTCCGCAACCAGAGCTTTCGGCCGAGACCATCCCCGAGCCTACTCCCGAACCCTCTGCGGAACCCGCTCTCGTGGCGGAACAGCAACTTCCGGCACCCGAGCCAGAGCCTGTGCCAATACCTGAACCGCCACCCACACCCAAACCGGCCAAACGCCGCGAACGTCGCCAGCCCGTGGCAGAGAAGCCCGTTGAGTCGATTGTTGTCCAAGAACCCGAATTCATCATCGATGAGACCGAGGAAATCGTGTACGATGACGATTCTTCAGGCCACGCCCATGAAATTGAGTATTGGTGGGAGGACGCTGCCGGGGCATCCGCCGATCACCCTTTCCCTCGCTGGCATGAACAGCAAGCCACGTCGGAACGGCTCTCTGAGCCGGATTTCCGTCCGTGGTGGTGATCAAACAACCGCAGAAAGGCCCTTGAATGGCTCTCACCCCAAGCACCATGTTGCCGCTGGGCACACCCGCACCGGGTTTTTCGCTCGTCCATGTGGATGGCCGCACGGTTTCGCTCGACGATTTCGACGGATCGCCGGCGTTTCTTGTGGTCTTCATGTGCAACCATTGCCCGTTCGTCAAACACCTGGCCGATGGCCTTGCCCAATTCGCGGCCCAATATGTTCCGAAAGGGTTGGCCATGGTCGGCATCAATTCCAACGATGTGGCCAAGCACCCGGCCGATTCGCCCGAGCAAATGGTCCGTGAGGCCGAGGAACGCGGTTACATCTTTCCCTACCTCTACGATGAAACCCAAGAGGTTGCGAAGGCGTATCATGCGGCTTGCACCCCCGACTTCTTCCTCTTCGATCGAGACCGGCGGCTTGTGTATCGCGGCCAGTTCGATGGCAGCAGGCCGGAGAACGGCCTGCCCGTAACCGGAGCCGACCTGCGCGCGGCGGTGGAAGCGGTGCTGGCCGGCAAGAAACCCGCCGAAAAGCAGATTCCCAGCATCGGCTGCAACATCAAATGGATCGCCGGAAACGAGCCTGATTACTTCAAGTAATCTGAGCCATCGCCTCCGGCCACTTTGCACAACTGGCAGAGGGTGCGAGGCCCTCAGGCCGTTCGTGCTAGCACTCTCACCGGTCTTTACGCCGATGTTCCCTGCCGGTTATTCTGCGCACTCACATGACGCGCACAGCAAGCCGTTCCGTCGCTTGTCCTTGTAGAGCGCGGCACGAATCGAAAGAAACAAATTGAGAGTGTCTGGGAATTGGATACACAGCCCCCGGCTTTGCCGGGGGTTCAGCCATCCCTGCATCGTGACATCGCGGCGAACCGCCGGCAAAGCCGGGGATTGAAAACGGTTCCAATTCCCGGACACCCTCATCAAATTGCGCGAATGAAGCAAATGCTCATGCATTCTCTTGCAGTTCTTGCTGGCAAGTGTGTGACCACGCGAACAGAAATAGCACAAGTCGATCAAAGCCCGTCGGAGGAAGCCATGTCGTTTCGTAGGATTCACATCTCGCGTTGTTCCATGCTGGGGGCACTCGTTTCGCTTGCGACTTGTTGGGCGGCAACCACTTCGCTTGCCGAGTCGTTTCGCATCGAAACCAAGATCTTCGTCGGAGAGGAAAAAGAGAAGGAAAAAGACCGCGCCAAGGAGGAGGTTGTTAGCCGAACTACGACCCTCTTCCAGAATGGTATCGTCTACGATTTCCTGGAAAAGCCCGAGCGGACGGCCGTCTTTCGCGGCCCACATGGCGGCAACCCCGGTCGTTTCATTCTGCTGAATGCCAAAGAACGCGCGCAAACCGAAGTTACCACCGAGCGACTTGTCGGAGCGATGACCAAGCTGCGCACCTGGGCGGCCCAACAGAAGGATCCGTTTCTACAATTCGCCGCGAACCCCCGGTTCGATGAAACGTTCGACCGCGAGGAAGGAAAACTCGTGCTGGCCAGCCACTTGCAAACCTACACGGTCGAAACGACCCCGACCGATCACCAGGATGCCTTGGCCGAGTATCGTCAATTCTTAGATTGGTACACGCAGCTCAACACGCTCCTCACCACCGCGAACCCGCCCGACCCCCGGCTCAAACTTAACGACGCGATGGCCCGCCACAAAGTCTTTCCCGCGAAAATCGAATTGCAGCGAGCGGGCGAAGACCCCATCCGCGCCGAGCACGTCTTCACCTGGCGGCTCTCCCAAGCCGATGTGCAACGTATCGATGAAGTGCAATCGGCCCTGGCCGCGTTTCGCAAGGTCGAAAACCAGGAGTTCCTGCGGCTAAGCGAGCCCGTGCCGAAAAAATAATTGCCCCCGCTGCAACGATGAACGGCGATGCCTGACTCAAACCTACACGCATGGCGGTCTTACGCCGCTGAAGTAGGTCCGCCGAGCCGAGGCGGCCGGACTCGTAACCGCGAATTTGCGATGCACGGGCGTGCGTTTCGGTGCAACGCGCTAGCGCGCTCCGCCTCGCGTCGCGGCTAAACTTAGGTCCTATCCCAAAACCATCGGGGGCTGCCCCCCTCTCCGAAACGGTTTTGGAATAGGCGTTTACAAGAATTGGCTGCTTACAGCGAATTCCACCAATCCGAATCTTCGTTGAGGACGGCAACCAACGCCAGGTCGCTGATGTTCTCTTCGCTCTCGCTGCCGCCGAAGATCGAATCATCCACGGCAACCTCGAACGATTCATCCATTTCGCCCCAGGCCAAATCGAGCAGCAGGAGGTTTGTCGAAGGTGCCTGAGCCACGACCTCGGAAGTTGTGTCACGGGAGAAAGTGAATTGCGAGGCTTCGATCTCGGTATCGCTGTAAACCAGCCCGACAAAAGCCTGGCCACCAGCCAACTGCACCGAAGAAGTCGAAGACTCCCCAACTGTTCGGTTGAATTCCGAAATTGCGGCGGCAGGTTCAAAACCTTCCGTCGTCAAGGTCGCACCGCCCCCAACGGAATTCACTTCGCCCGAAGTACCGGAAGCAACGGAAGGACCGTATGTAACGAGAGACTGCTGGCCGCCCACCGCGCCCGGCTCGCCGGAATTGGGTTGCGAAGCGGCGGAAGCCATCGCGAGTGTCGTGCCGCCCGTTTCCGCGCCGGAGCCGCTGCCACTTCCCTCGGTCAACATCGAGCCTGCGCCCGGCGGTGGCAGCGTTTCGCCAAAGTGGGCACGCCACACATCGTAGTCGGCCTGGTTGATGACGCCGTCGCCATTACCATCGGCCCCGGCGTAAGGGGCAACCGCTTGGCCAACCGTGGAGCGCCACACGTTGTAGTCGGCTTGGTCGACCGTGCCGTTGCGGTTGTAATCGCCAAAGACGTAATTGAGGCCGAAGAAGTAATCCTCCACCTCGCCGACCGAGGCCGCTCCAACGAACGTCAACCCTTCTTCACCCCAGCGGAACCGCGAGGCGATGGGGCCATCGACCGCCCCCGCCGGAATCGTGACCTTCAGGTCATACGTACCGGGGTTCAGGTCGGCCTCGCCGCCAAGCGGCGTGCCGCCAAGCGTCCACGAAAGACGCTCGCTTTCGTCAAAGTGCCCGTCGGCGTTGAAGTCCATCCAACCCGTGAGCAAGCCACCAACGCCCGCGACGGTGACCCGAAGCGTGTTTTCGCCATCCTTCAGGATGCCGCTATTGCTGATGATGGAGACGCCATCGTCATTGTCGCCCGCAAGGCCTTCGCCCGTGGCACCGGGCGTGGGGATGCCATTCACTTCGCCATCGACGCTGTTGCCCAGCCGGAAGCCCGGCACAACGAAATGGCGTGGCCCGTTCGTGGCCAACAGGGTGCTGTACGAATCAGGCAAGTCGCCGAAGTCGAAATCGGCAAGGTTGTCCAGCCCAAACGCAATGCCCGTAATGGCACCGGCCGGCACGAGGTCAACATCCTTGAACCCGACTGCGGGATCGTTCACAGCCTGGCCGGTCACCGAAGTCATCCGCCACAACGCGGCAGGTGTGCCTTCATCAGGGATCACCATGTCGACGCGGTGGACGCCCGGCGTAATGTTGTTGAAGAAGTACGAGCCGTTGCTCGAAGTAAACACCGAAGTTTCGCTGGCATCCCACGCGCCGTTGTAGTCGGCATCCAAGAACACGCGGAAACCAACGAGCCCAAGCTCGCCCGCATCCTGATGGTGATCGCCATCCAGGTCGTTGAAGATGACGCCCTGGATCGTGCCGTTGCCAAAGCCGTTGGGGTTCTCGCCGCCGGGGGGCTGAAGGAAGAAGTTGATGTTTTGCGCCGGCGAACCAGGCCCGGCAAACACGTCTTCCACACCATCGTGCCCGGCATCGGTGAAGTTCCAATCGCCGTTGGGGCGAATCACGCCCACCGCATACGTGTCGACATGATCGGCCGGTATCGTGAGCAAGTAAACGCCGTTCGCGTCGGTCAGCACCCGTTGCTCGGTGGCATCGGGCAGGCCGTTGCGATTCACGTCTTGATACACGAAAACGTTGGGCATGGGGGCGTCGTTGCCATCGAAAATGCCGTTGCCATTGAGGTCCGAGTACACCGTCCCGGTGGCATCGAATTCCTGGGGAAGGGCCACTTCCTTCAGCAGGAAGTTAATGTTGCGAACCGCCATCGGAATCGAAGCCGCGCTCGAGGCTCCGACCGGTATGTAATCCATGAACGGCATCGGGCCTTCGGTCATCACGCCGTCGCCGTTGGCATCGTTCAGGCCGTAGAAAATCTCGCCCGGGTTATCGGTAACCGTGCCAATGTTGTCGCGATCCGGCGCGAAGTACCAATCGGGCGTTACGCGCCACACCTGCTTGTAGTCTTGCAGATAGCCAGAAGGTGTATCCAGGTCCTCCAGCTTCGGCCGATTCAGCGGATCCGAAATGCGAATCTCGTACTCATACGAGGGGTCCACGTCGAAGTAATAGTTGCCGTCGGCACCTGTCAGGAACTTATCAATGGCCGTCGCCTCGGGCAAACCCGTTGTGCGGTCGATACGATACAACTCGACGACAACGTTCTCCGCAAACGTCTCCTGATTGATGATATCGAACGACGGATCGTACATGCCGTTGTTGTTCGTGTCCGTATAGTCGAGCGTGCGCGTGAAATCGCTCGCGCGCATGGCGAGCGGATCGGCACCGGGGTTCACTTCCTGTATGTAACGGTTGTAATTGAACTGGTTGTCGGCATTTTCATCGATGCCCACGAAACCCTGGATGCGCGTAGCCCGTGCAATGCCCAACCAGTTCGGGTCGTAGGCACTGTACAACGTATCGTCGGCCGCGGTCCAACCATCCGTGGCGATCGACTTGCCGTGCCACACGATTTCCAAACCATCGAACGAAAAATCGTCGCCCGACCAGTTCTCGATGTGAAGTTCCCAATCGCGGAACATCGGCTGGGCCGTCGGCGAACCAAACGGTGCCGGGCCAACCATCGGCTCGCCCGTCATCGCGTTCATGATCACCGAAGTGTTCGTGCTCTCGCCCCAATTGCGGTTCGTGCTGAACGTCCACACAAACGAACCACCCGTGCCGATGTTGCCGTCCGGATCGATCGAACCAAACGGCGCGGAACTTTCCTGCAAGCCGGTCGGATTAAAGCTCGGTTCGTAGAAATAATGGTTCAGTTCCGATTGCGTACCATCGGGCGACACAAGCATGATCCGCAGGAAATCGAGCGCGGAAGCTGGTCCAGAGATATCAACCTTCACTTCCACCCACTCCACGTTGATCGCCTCATCCGGCGGCACCGAGAATGCCACGTAGTTGGCACCGCGGGTATTGACGGGCCAGTCGCCAGGCTCGGCCGGGTCGAACGGATCGGGCGGATCGGCAAAGTATTCATCCCAATAGTCGATGAAACCGCCTTGGCCGCCAATGCCACCGGGAACCAACATGAAGTTCCCCGCCATCTTCTCGGCAGCCGGGATGTTGCCAAGTCCTTGCAAGACGAACGTGGTAAACGTCTCCTCGGTGAGCGGATCGAGATTCTCGCCCAACGAATGCCATTGCTCTGCCAACTTCACCGCCAGTTCGGCATCGATCACGCCGTGCCCGTAGCCGATCTGATCGCCGTAAACGCCATAACCCTGGCTGACCGTGTAGCCAGACGAATTTGTAAACAATTCCGGCTGAGGTTCAAAGTGGCCATCCATGCGGCCAAAATCATTTCGTCCGGGTGTCCAAATCGCCGTTGAGTCGGGCGAGCCACCTTGCGTGGGATCGGCCAGCGGATCGGTAATCGCAAGCACCGGGTCCGGCGGTGCCGCGTGAATGTAGGCATCCGGATTACGGAACGGCCCAATTTGGTTCGTCTGCCATGTGTTTTGCGAAGCCAAGCCACCGCCCGAGGAAGGCGTTTCAAACTGTGCGTTCTGCCGCGCGCTACGGACAAGAATTTCCTGCACGTCGCGATAAGTAAGGTTCGGATTCGCCTCGAGCATCAGCGCGATAACGCCCGTGGCAATCGGCGCCGCACCCGAAGTACCGTTGAACCGCGACGTATAATTCGGATCGCCTAGCAGGTCGCGGTCCGGATCGAGGCCGCTCGGAAGCGGGAGCGCATTGTAGCCATACTCGCCGGTCAAGTCCGCTGTCCAAAGGCCACTGCCTTGGCCAGTGTCATCGGCAATATCTTGAGCTACATTCGAGCCGGTTGGAGCGGCAATCAGAACCGAGGCGCCCGCTTCAGGATAAGTCGTGAAGGAACCATCTTCATTCCGGTACAATCCATCGTGATCGACACCCGTCACGGCAATCGTGTAGCGAGAATTTGGAAGAGGAGCATAGGATGTGCTGTCATAGTTCCCTACATCCCCAAAACCTACGCTATACGAAGGACCGGCAGAATTACCAGAAGAGAAAACATTGATCATCCCCAGGCCGTTCCTACCAAAGATCACGGAATCACGCATCAACTGCATAATCGTGGGATCTTCTGGCACAGCTAAGCGTGGTGGAAATGGTCCCCAACTGTTGTTCGTAATATGCACTCCATTTTCAAGCGCGTATTGAAATGCATTGATGATCGTCTCATCGGTTGAACCGGTTGCAATCGCACGAATAGGAACAATAGTCGCATTGGGGGCCACGCCCGCACCACCTCCAGAATAGACCGGATTCCCATTCACATCGAAGACGGGATTGCCATCTTCATCGAGCACCTGCGATCCAAGATTGTTCCAGGTTGCGGCAATCAACCCAGCAACTGCGGTTCCGTGGGCTTCTCCAGGATTAAAGAGTTGGGGATTGGGGTTACTTGTTCCCGTGATTGCGTTGTAGCGCAACGTAGGTGAAATATTGCCCAACAAATCAGGATGCGTAAGCTGAACGCCCGAATCAATGACCGCGACAATGACACCCTCGCCCGTATATCCCATGTTCCATGCAGGCACAACGTTGATATCTTGTCCTGCTACGCCATAGAGGGGAGGGAACTCGGCGCTGCCAACTTCTTGGCCCGTATTCAATAAGTGCCACTGGCTCGCAAAAAGTGGGTCATTCGGAAGTGACAGAACTCCGTATTCACTCCCCGTAATACTTGAAGTTGCTTGAATATTACTTGCCGCCAGCGCCTGAATAATGTTCCATTGCATCTCACGCGCCAAGATCGCCGCCGCGCCTTCCGGCGTCGAGCTTGAGAAGCTCGCCGTCGCAATTTGCAGCGGCTGCGCCGAAAACACGAGCCGGTCTTCTAGCCGCTCGAATGTGAAGCCCTTCCGCTTACGCTGCTTGGCCGCGCCCAAGAAACCAACTTGCTTACGGCGCGATGCACCCTGACGACGACCAACCCAATTGCGTCTCTTCACGACAGAATCCCCTTCTCGCTTAACTCCGGTCCAACCCAACGGCGGGAGGCCTCGTCCTTCGGTTCCGATCGAGGAGCGTTGCCCGTTATTTTCATACAGAATCGATGGGTGCTTTCCACAAGCGGCCTGGCATCCAAGCCGTTGCAAAAAAACAACGTCACGTGAATCAGCCCGCGCGAAGTCGTCAGCTTCCTCTCCGAACTTCCCGCGCAACCGTACCGGGAGCCTTTACCAGAACAGCCCAGACGGTCTGCACGATGCTATCGTTGCGGCCGTTTCAACCTTTCCATCCTAAACGGGCCACGAAACTGGGTCAAATTATTTGCTGGGCGTTCGCCCGAGTACTATCTGCCACGTAGCGAAACTTCGCCCGCAACCAATCAAACGAGGCTGGCAAACGGGGATTCCCAGCCCAATCGCAGCCTGCCCGAGAACCCTGCTGGCCCCTGGTAAACTCCCGAGATTTCCCCGCAGCCCCTTCAAAGCAACGGCCTTGGAACCCCAATCGCTAGCTTGAAAATGGGAAACCTAGGAAGCTATTGCGGCATTTAGCGGAAGTTTTGCTTTTTCCGCCGGTAACGGTCCGATAGTCCTTTCCGAGCGAACCACGGCCGCACATTCGGCGCGGTTTCGCAAGACGGCAAAAACCACCAAGCCTTCACCGCTTTCAGACCTTGAAATTCGGAGTTTAGATCGCCGGGTTGCCCGTTCGGAAACGGCTCGCAAAGCAACTTCCACGACTAGGAAGCTCAGGCCGTTCCCTGGTGCCCGGTGACTGCCGAGGGGGATTTTAAGATGCGATTCGGATTGCTGACCCATACGATGTCACTCGTCGCGCTCGGGGCCTTGGCTGCTGCATCGAGCAGCACCAGTGCGCAAGGCCCCTACGGAGCTCCGCTCCAGGCCTCGTACCCGGCTGCCGCTCGGGCTGAAAACACCCAGGCTTACTACACGGCTACCGATCACCCCGCCACGCCGGCTGGCCAGCAAGCTTACCTCAGCGGAAGCAATTCCCAAGGCGTTCAGCAAACCGGCTACTGCGAAGGTTGCGCAGACGGCGGATGCAACTGCGGCCAGTGCTGCGGTTGCAACGGCGGTTGCGGCGGCTATGGCTGTGCCGGCGGCGGATGCTGCAACTACGGCGGCTTCAACGGCTGCATGCCCATGGGCTACGGCGGCACCGATCCGCCCGTCGGTTACGACCTGATGAACGATGTCGGCATCGAAGGAAACCTAGCCGACCAACGCGGCCCCCACTACTTCGACCTCCGCGCCGAAAGCGTTTGGCTCCGCCGCGATTCAACCTTCGCAAAAGATATCGACTTCACCGCCTTCAACGTCGGTAATACCGTCGTGCTCAACTCGAAAGATATCGAACTCGATGACCAATTCGGTTTCCGGATCATCGGCCGGTACGATATCGGCCCTCTCTCGGTCGTCGAGTTCGGCTACATGGGCATTTACGATTGGGAAGACAGCGCCACCGTAGTCGATAATACGAACAATCTCTACTCGCTCTTTTCTCGCACCGAACCAGGCGTGGGGCAGTTCGGTGTCGATCCTGTCGGCGTCAATGTGGCCAACGGCCCGAACCCCGAAAGCGAGCGGGCCTCTCAGCACTCCATCTCGATGAGCTCCGATCTGCAAACCGCTGAAATCAGTTATCGCCGATACTGGCTCGGGTACTTCCCAAGCGTCTCCGGCACCTTGTTGGCAGGCTTCCGCTACACGAAGCTAGACGAACACTTCGTCTTCGCCACCCAAGGTTCCGAACCCTCCGCGGCCAACCCGAACGGCCCACTCGCCGCCATGAACTACGACGAAGATATTGTCAACCACCTGGCGGGCTTCCAAGTCGGTGCCGATGCCTGGGTCGGCTTATGCCAAGGTTTGCGACTCGGCTCGGAGGGCAAGGTCGGTCTGTACAACAACCACTACACCCTGGCGAACCGCATCACCACCACGCCGCTCGGCACAACGCCGCCGACCCTCTTCGAGGAGTTCAAGGGCAACCATGCCGCGCTCATCGCCGAAGGTAGCGTCGATGTGGTGGCCGACATCTTGCCGAGCGTATCGCTGCGGGCCGGCTACGAAGTTCTGTTCCTCAACTCGTTGGTATTGGCCGGCGAGAACTTCAACGAAACCTCGCCCTACGGCAACCAAAGCGCTCGCGTCCCCTTCGTCAACAACGACGGCGAGATGTTCTACCACGGCGCCCACGCGGGCATCGAATACATCTGGTAGCCACAACCCCTTGTCCCAAGAACTCCCCTCCCTGTTAGGGAGGGGTTGGAGGAGGGTTGGAGAGTTTGCATATCTCTTGGCTTGGCTATTAATAAGTGCGTGGCGAAAGAACCATCGGTCGTTTAACCCCGAGCCAGCGGCGAGCGAATTCCTCGAATCCCAACGCCCTTGGCGACGAGTTACAGTCCCAGGTCGTGCTACGGGTTGCGGTCGCAGGTTGCGATAGGTACCGACCCCACCCCAGTCGGACCAAGGGTTGTTTTTCTCGCACCTGGCGCGAACCAGGATCGCCTCCCACGGCTCTTGACAACGAGGTATAATGGAGCAGGATAACCTTCGCCACCGTGGGCCGCTGCTACCCCGGCCCACGCGGGGCGAATGCACCCCCAGGAGTCTCGTTTCATAGTGAAAGCAATCGACCGCAAACCGGGTGTTCAAAGCGAGTCGGCCGTGCTGGTCGGCGTCGAACTGCCCGATCGCCAAACGGCCCGCGACAACCTAGATGAACTGGCGGGGCTCGTCGAAACGGCCGGGGCCGAAGTTGTTGGCCGCATTACCCAACGTCGCCAGGTGCCCGATCAAACCACCTATCTTGGCAAGGGCAAGGTCGAACAGCTTGAATTGATGGTCCGCGCCACCGATGCCGACGCAGTCGTGTTCGACAATAACCTTTCCGCCGCGCAGGTCCGCAACCTCGAGCGCGAATTGGGCGTCAAGGTCCTCGACCGCACGGAAGTCATCCTCGACATTTTTTCCACTCGAGCGCAAACCTACGAGGCCCGCCTCGCGGTCGAACTCGCCCAGCTCGAATACTCGCTGCCCCGGCTCAAACGAATGTGGACCCACCTCTCGCGGATCAAGGCGGGCGTGGGCATGCGCGGCCCCGGCGAAAAGCAGCTCGAAACCGACCGCCGACTCGTCGAACGCCGGATCGTCGAGCTTCGCAACGAACTAGGCCAGGTCCAACGCCGAAAGGAACGCGAGGTCGCCGCCCGCAGCGAACGGATGACCGTATCCCTCGTCGGCTACACGAACGCCGGAAAGAGCACGCTGCTCAACAAACTAACCGGGGCGACCGAACTGGCCGAAAACAAACTCTTCGCCACACTCGATACCCGTACCCGCCGCTGGCAGTTGCCGGGCTGGGGCCCCGTGCTGCTGAGCGACACGGTCGGTTTCATTCGCGATTTGCCCCACGCCCTCATCGCCAGCTTCAAGGCAACGCTGGAGGAAGCCCGGCAGGCCGACCTGCTGCTGCACGTGGCCGACGCCAGCAACCCGGCCGCCCTCGATCAGATCGCCGCCGTGTATGAGGTGCTAGAAGAACTGGGCATTAACCAGAAAGATACGATCCTCGTGCTGAACCAGATCGATGCCATCGACCAGCCGGGCACGCTCGAACACTTGCAGGATCGCTACCCCTCGGCCATTGCCATCAGCGCGAAGACGGGCGAAGGCCTCTCCCGCCTTGCGGCCGCAGTCAGCGAAGCCTTGACCCACCACTTTCTCGACGTCGATATCGAAGCCGACGTTGCCAACGGCCGCCTACTGGCCGGCCTCGCCCAACATGGCGAAATCCTCAGCCGAACCTACGCCCTCGACCGCGTCTCCGTCCACTGCCGTATGCCCGTACGCTACCTCGGACAACTCGACCCCCGCGACGTACAAATTAAACTCCGCCACAACGGCCAGCCCTGGCTCCGAAACCACGAAGAACCACTCAACGGCTACGCCACCACCAACGGCGAAAAACAAAAGTAGCGAATCGCCTTGTGGTAGCTCCGGCACTACGATCCTACTTCATTTCGAGGGCAACCATATTCTCGCCTTCTTTTATCGCCAGCGTGAGTTCCGTTGATTCGAACTTCCAATACTTCTCAGGTACCTTGACGTATCGGTCACCCAAGAATCCTTTGGTTGATTCGGTATCAACGATAGCCTTGGCTTCACCGATCGGCGCATCTGCCACCGCAAAGTTTCCATCAGCTCGAATCCGGCAGGTCGCCGTATTATCAGGATCACTTTGCGAAATAAAGGTGATATTCCCACCGCGCACCGGCTGGCCATTGAGCTTGAGAGACCCCGCAACGATGGCTGTCCCCGCACGTTGTACCGGTTTGTGGGTACAACCACTTGTGCTCATTAACACAGCAAGTAATCCGACCAAGAATAACAACTTGTTAGGCTTCAACGTAATCGTTCCTTTGCAGATTCCACGCATTTTATTCAGAAAATCACCAATCGTTTCCAACCGTATTACCGTCCTTAGGCTTCATCAAATAGGTCCACGTCTCCTTGGAGACACCAGCATTCATCGCATGAACACTACCATCCGCCAAACCGACGTTCATGATGCCCCGGTGTGGAGATTGCATTCGCGTCGAATCACACTGGGTAGGATCGAGCGAGTTAAGGCTTAACGAAGGAGCATCTTGAGGTGTATCGAACCATGTCGGCGGGCTCTGCAAGGTGACCCCAAAAACGGGGTCATATTCCCGTACCTGAAAGGTTCCAAGCCAAGCGGTTCGGCCATCCGCATACTGAGGACAGCCGGCATATCGTTCGCCAAAGAGAATTGTCTTGGACGTGCCATCGACAAAACTCGAAGATATCTTACGATGTGAGTTAGGTATCGTCTTTCCCGAACAAGCATGCCCTAAGGATTGGATGTTGGCACCATAGGTTGTCACACCTAGTACGCCCGTTCCGGATCCCGTCTGAAGGAGCCCATCCTTATCAGGGTCCGAGGTTTCTGAAGGACACAACATCGCCTTAGGCCCGGCTGCCTTCGTGCTGAACTGAATGTTCTGTGTTGTCCCCTCTGTAAACTGCATATACTTGGCTTCTTCCTCCATGTAGGGAAGCAAAAAGTAGAACACAGAACTATATTGTGCGGGGGCACGTCCAACCGTAATGCTGGCGGCAGTTGGCCCACAATTAACTATCGCAGCAGATACTTCACCCGTACCCGGAAAAAAACCCGCGGCCTGAGGTATCTTCTTGTGCGTACTTTGACAGTTATGAATGGCAAGCACCATCTGCTTCATTTGGTTCGTACACTGAGTCCGTCGTGCCGCTTCGCGGGCGGCCTGTACCGCTGGCAGCAACAGGGCCACCAAGATGCCAATGATGGCAATCACGACGAGCAGTTCCACCAGCGTGAACGCGCGTCGACCAGTAGCTCCGCCGTGCCGAGGCGGAAGAGAATGACGAATTTCCGAATGACAAATATCGAATGAAGGAATTCGGTCATTCGTCATTCGTGCTTCGTCATTCGGCAGGGCCACTCGACTTCGCGCAACAGCCGCGTGGGGTCTCGCCGGCTTACTCGTTGGGAGAAATGTAATGTTCATGTGCATTTTCTTGGAAAAAATGGAGAAAGAGAAGAGCCCCTGTCCATCCAGTGGACATATTAACCAATCCTTCACTACTTTATCTCATTTCCGCAACCTGTGTAAAGGAGAATCGACCGGGTTTTCGTCGAATTTCACACACTTGCCTTGCCCAAGCCCGAACCATTCGGACTTGCGTCTGCAACGCAAAGGTACGCCGGAAGCCTCCCGGAAGCCCGAATATTACTGCCGTGCTAGGTCAAACCACACTGATCACGAAGAACACGAAGGAAGTAGAGCATGAA
>JADZFK010000059.1 GCA_020849945.1 Pirellulales bacterium
AGTTATGGCATCGGCTTCCTTCAGATCCCACCTCGCGGCGGACACCCTTGCCTAGCCTTGAGCTTCCGGTCATCACGGCACCCAGAGGACTTACACCTCCCAGAAACAAGACATGCCTGGCAAACAAAAGCCCCGGGCGGCTCGCCCGGGGCTAAATGTGTGTTTCTGGCTAAAAACTAATAGCTAATGGCTAATGGCGAACAGCTTCTTCACGCCGGTTGAAGTTCGGCTTTGCGTTCGGCGATGACTTCGGCTTGGATGTTACCTGGCACGGGGCGATACTTCGAGAGTTCCATCGTGAACGTGCCTTGGCCTTGGGTCATCGAGCGTAGGTCGGTCGAGTAGCCGAAGGTTTCGGCCAGTGGCACCTCGGCCATGATCTTCGTCACGCCGCCGACCATGTCGGTCGAAAGGACGATTCCGCGGCGGGCCGAGATGTTGCCCACCACCGTGCCCTGGAAGTTTTCCGGCACTTCAAGTTCCATCAGCATGATGGGTTCGAGCAGGGCGGGCTTCATCTTGGGAAACGTTTCGCGGAAGCAGTTTTGGGCGCACACCATGAAGGCCATGTCCGAGCTATCGACATCGTGGTAGGAGCCGTCGTCGAGATCGATACGGATGCCGACGACTGGGAAGCCGGCGACGGGGCCTTTGGCGAGCATGTTGCGGAAACCTTTTTCGACGGCGGGAATGTAGTTCTTGGGGATGCGGCCGCCGGTCACGTTATCGACGAACAGCAGTTCGCCTTCGGTGGTCGAGGATTCTTCCTCGGTCATCGGGGCCATCTTGCCGACCACATGGGCGTACTGGCCCGAACCGCCCGTCTGCTTCTTGTGTTTGAAGTCGTAGGCGGCCTCTTTGGTGGCACTTTCGCGGTAGCTCACCTTCGGCGCGCCAACTTCCACATCGACCTTGTACTCTCGACGTATGCGTTCGACATAAATTTCGAGGTGCAACTCACCCATGCCGGCGATGACGGTTTCGCCGGTCTCTTCATCGGTCATCACTTGGAACGTGGGGTCTTCTTTGCGGAACCGCTGGAGCGCTTTGCCAAGCCGGTCGGCGTTGTCGCGCGAGATGGGCGCGATCGACATCTTAATCACCGGCTTCGCAACGAAGATGTTTTCGAGCGTGCAGTACTTCGGTTCGCTGCAGTAGGTATCGCCGCTCGCGCAATCGATGCCCATGATAGCGACGATGTCGCCCGCCTCGGCCGAGTCGATCTCCTCGCGCTTGTCGGCGTGCATCTTCACGATGCGGCTAAAGCGGTCCTTCTTCCCCGTGCGCTGATTGAAGTAGGTGCCGCCCTTTTCAACCTTACCCTGATAAATTCGGGTGAACGTGAGTTGGCCGAATTCGTCTTCTACAATTTTGAATGCCATACCGACGAACGGCTTGCTCGGATCGGGAGAAAGCTCGATGATCTTTTCCTGATCGGTCGGGTCTTTGCCCTTGCTGGGCGAATCGAGGGGCGTGGGCAGGTAGCGCACGATGGCATCGAGCAGCGGCTGCACGCCCTTGTTACGGTAGGCGGTGCCCAGGTAAACGGGAGTAAACTCTTGCTCGATGACGGCATGGCGAACGATGTCGTGAATAATCGATTCTTCAATGGTCTCTTCGCCGAGGAGCATTTCCATGAGCTTATCGCTGTACATCGAAAGCGATTCGAGCATGTGATGGCGGGCCGCCTCGGCTTCCTCTGTTAGGTTGGTGGGGATCGCTTCTTCCCGCACCTTTTCGCCGTTGGAGCCATCGAAGTAAATGGCCTTCATGGTGATCAGGTCGATGACACCCTCGAATTTTTCTTCGCGGCCGATGGGAATTTGCATCAGCACTGCATCGCAGCCCAGCTTTTCCTTGAGCTGGCGGACGACCGATTCGGGGTTCGACCCGGTGCGGTCCATCTTATTGATGAAAGCAAGCCGCGGTACATGGTACCGCTTCATCTGGCGATCCACGGTAATCGATTGCGACTGCACGCCGCCCACGGCGCAAAGAACGAGGATCGCGCCATCGAGCACGCGCAGGCTGCGTTCCACTTCGACCGTGAAATCGACGTGGCCAGGCGTATCGATCAGGTTGATCGTGTGGTTCTCCCACTTGAGTGTTGTGGCAGCGCTGGTGATCGTGATGCCGCGCTCTTTTTCGAGTTCCATGTAGTCCATCGTGGCACCATCGCCACCACCGCGGACGTCCTCGATCTTGTGGATGCGGCCGGCGTAGTACAGAATTCGTTCACTGAGCGTAGTCTTGCCCGAATCAATGTGAGCCGAGATGCCGATGTTGCGAAGTTTCTTGAGGTCCATGGCAAATGCGTTGAAATAAATTGTGCAGTGAAAAAACGAACCGAGTTGCAGCTAGGTTGGAAGTTCGGTGTACGGAGTACGGAAAGACAGGCGAGTGCGGGGAGGGCTAGGTTGGGCGAGACAGTACACTTAGCATGGGTGACTGTCGTGGGGCCGGACGGAAACTCTCGTAAGGAACGCAGGGCTCAAACCGTCAGCCAACGTCAGCACAATCCAAGGGCACAGACTGCCCGAGGCCAAACTGACGAACGCTTGCGATCCATTGGAGGGGTCTCCCAACGTACAACCGACCACCCGAAATGCCGGGCCAAGCGACCCAGCAAGAACAGGCCGCTCGAAAAAACAAAGTTGGCCTGAAAACTATGCGAGAACTATGTATAGTAATTGATTTCGCGGCTAAGGCTAGGGCAATTTGAAGAATAATTCGCCTTGAACCAAAGAATTTCACCCAACCACGGCCAAAATAGGCTGTTTCTGCAGAATGTTCAAGCGGGCAGAGATTTGCCGGCCAGACCCCACGCCTCAAAGACAATTCTGCAAGAAAACGAGATACTTTGACTACGAACGGCCACCATTATCCACCTCAGGGCCGATCAGTTATTCATGTTCGGGACAGCGAAGACTCACCAACCCGAAGCGTCAGCGAGGGAAGGTGTGCTTTTCCCCTCGCTGACGCTGCGGGCTGTTTTCCAATACAATCGCCCAATTTGAATTAATAATCGGCCCTGTTATTCCCTTCCGTACCTTTGCTCAAAGACCTCTTCTGTTTGCAAAATGGCTCTCTAGACCGGTGCTTCTTGCAGCACCAAGCCTTCGACCAAGCACACCACCGCCAAACTTCCGAACATGGATAACCGACTCACCAAGTGCCTTCAAGATCACCCTTGGGCAACGTTCTTGCTGCCGCTGCTGGTCTACACGGCTGTTGGCTCGTTCGAACCACGGCCCCTGAAACCGCCGCTCGTGTTGCCCGATGGCTCGCAGCTCGAAGCCGTGAATCATAACTGGTTCGGGCTGGAGTATCGTCAGTATCCGATCGTTTACACGGTGAAGATCGCGCTCACGCTGGTGGCAATGGCGTTGGTGTGGCCCGGATATCAGCAGTGGTGCTCCCAAGGCCAGCCGCCAAGAGTGAACGGATTGGCGATCGGTATCGGTATGATAGGGATCGTGTTGTGGATCGGCCTGTGCCATCTTGGCCTCGAGCGGCGAGTCCTAGAACCACTTGGGCTAGGCCGCGCGTTGGGTCTGGGCGAGCGACCGGGATTCAACCCGTTCGAAGTGCTTCACGACACTCCCGCGTGGGCCTATACGTTTTTGGCCATCCGCTTTGTGGGGCTGGCAGCGGTTGTGCCAGTCATCGAAGAGTTCTTCTTGCGCGGTTTCGCGATGCGGCTCGCCGTGGATGAGGAGTGGTGGGAAGTGCCATTCGGCAAAGTAACTCCACTCGCGGTGGTTGTCGGCACGGCCCTCCCCATGCTCACACACCTCGCCGAACTGCTCGCCGCCTTCATGTGGTTCAGCCTGGTTACCTGGCTGATGGTTCGCACCAAGAACATTTGGGACTGCGTACTAGCCCACGCCGTTACCAACCTGCTTCTGGGCATTTACGTGGTAACGCGGCACGAGTGGCAATTGTGGTGATGCCAGTTGTGCCGCGAGGCCCTACCGATGAAAATGATACCAAGGCTACGATCGTTGGCACTATAGCCTCTAAGTATTCGATGGGTTCACGTGTTATGGCAGGCAAACGGATCACGGTTCCAGAGTTCACGAGTTTCAAGGCGGGCGGTCGAAAGATTTCGATGGTCACGGCCTACGACTTTGCGTTGGCGAGGCTGGTCGATTCGGCGGACGTGGAAGGCATTTTGGTGGGGGATAGCATGTCGATGGTCGTGCAGGGGCACGACAACACACTGCCGGTCACGCTCGATGAAATGGTTTATCATGCCGAGATGGTGGGGCGAGCGGTCGAGCACGCGCTTGTGGTCGTGGATATGCCATTCCCGAGCTTCCACTTGGGCACGCACAAGGCCATTGAAAATGCGGGCCGCATTCTGAAGGAAGCTCGCTGCCAGGCCGTCAAGCTCGAAGGGGGCGTGGAACAGGCCGAAACCATTGCGGCACTCGTTCGAGCGGGCATCCCGGTGATGGGCCACTGCGGCCTGCGACCGCAAAGCGTTCACACGCTTGGCGGCTACAAAGTGCAACGCGACGAAGCGGAGCTGATGGCCGACGCCAAGTCGGCCGAGGCCGCCGGCGCGTTCGCCATCGTACTCGAATGCATTCCGCGCGAATTGGCGAAGAAGATCACGGCCGCCGTTTCCATCCCGACCATTGGCATCGGCGCCGGTGCCGATTGCGACGGCCAAGTGCTGGTGCTGCACGATCTTTTGGGCATCACCAGCGGTTACATGCCGCGTTTTGTGAAGGCGTACGCTGATCTCAAAACCGATATCACCCGCGCCGTCACCCAATACCGCGACGAAGTCCGCAGTGGCACCTTCCCGGCCAATGAGCATGGGTATGAGTGAGGCGCATGATTACAGGAATTCCAAATGCCCTCGCATGGACTCTTGGCTGAGGCAAGCATCGACCAAGAGAAGCAGTTGAACGAGTTCGCCAACGGAATACCTGGTCTTATGGCAGCAACAGATACCGGCGTGTTCAACTCCCCTTGCATGATGCTGGGTAAAGTCGTCGTCGTGTGTGACATACACCCGATGCTGAGCGATCGCAAACTGCAAGTGTGCAGAATCATCGGCACCAATTAAACCTGCATCGAGCGAAGTTGTGACGTCAACCCCGCGGCGGCGCAGAGCAGCGGCAACAGCGCCGGAGACGTTTTCATCAAGGTGAAACCGGATTGCCATTCGCATTTAGCGCGGCCAGCTTGCCCGGCAGCAGCGGTGGAGTGATCGCTTCGACACCTATTGCCGTTTCTCTGCCTCGTTGCACTTGTTCGCGGATATCTTGGGTATGATCGTGAAAATAGGCAATCGCTGTATGCATATGCGAAACAGTCAGCCCGGGATAGGACTCCGCAATTTGATCGGGAGACATGCCCAATAGCTCATGCCACACATAGATATCTGCCACGCTGATGCGCGTGCCTGCAATACACGCCTTTAATCCGTGGATAGCACTGGGACGCATTTCAATGATTTTTTTCAGGTGCAAGCTCCATAACCAAATTATACACCGATTTTCTCAGAGAGGCACTAGCAACACAAAACTTGCTGTGCTGGAACGCCCCTGCTACACCGAGCTACATAACTTTCGGAACCTGCCCTGGCTGAAGATATTGGACCGCATTTCTTCATGGGTGGTGAACTCGGAGAAACCGAATTCTTCCGCGTCTTGGTGATCGCCGGAAAGGGTGTCGCTGGCCAGGGTGTGATCGAACCTCGCACGTGGCGAGAAGTGGGCGAACGCGGTGTCGAGGAGTGTGGTGTCGTGGTCTGAGTGCGTCGTCGAGCCGGTGTTGTTCATCGAGCTGGCGGCCAGTTGGGTGCTACTGAAACTTCCAGCGGAAGTGATACCATCGAGCGTTGCGGCGGCGAGTGCATTGAGGCTCGAATCGAACCCCGAGCCCGCGCCGGCACCGGTGACGGAGCTGGTGACATTATCGAACTTGGCCCAATGGACTTGGTTGTCGTCGCGTGGCGTAAGGGCCATGCCGATGAGAACGTTTGTGTTCATCGAGACGCTATACGTGCCGAGAGTAGTCCAGTTGACGCCGTCGGGCGAAACTTTGCCGGTGAAGGTATTGCCACTGCGTTCGAGCCGCAACCAGTAGGGCGAGTTGACAATCGGCCCAAGGGTTTCTACGGTACCGCCGTTGGTGCTGGCTCGTCGTTGGAGCCGCGTGCCAGCCTCGGTTTCGTGGAGCATGATCGAAACCTGCTTCGAGCCGATGGCCGTCGTCTCGCGGATTTGGAGCCCGGCGCGCGAATAATAGTTGGCAGTGGGCTCGCGCATCGAATCGATGCGGGCTTGGATGAAGCCGTTGCCCGAAAGATTCGTGTAGACGTACCGGAACTCATCGCTGTTGCCCCAGATATCGGCACCGCCGCCGATGACTGTGAACGTGCCGCCGGAATAGCTTACGGTGCCCAGCGTACCGACGGCGCCGATATCCTGCGTGCCCCACGGGCTGGGCAGCGAAGTGACCAAGCCAGGCCAGCCGAAAACCTGGGCCGTCTTGGTAGCCGCCCCGTTCGCATCGTACCCTACAATGCGGTAATAATACTCGGCCCCGCTCGTAAGGCCCGTATCCGTGATTGTTGGCGATGCCAAGTTATCGTTGAGCAATTGCCATTCGTTACTGCCGTTACCCACGCCACGGTACACGGCATAGCGAGTGATGTTGGCGATGGCATCCCACGAGAAGGTGATCGACGTCGAACTGGCCGAGTTGAACACGACATTGGTAGGCGTGGAATTCAGCCGGGTGTAGGCACTTACGGTGGCCGATGTTGCCGAGTCCCCCGAGGCATCGACCGTGATGACCCGGTAGAAATACTGCGTTCCGGCGGACAATCCGCTGTCCACGTAAAACGGCGTATTCTTCGAGATGCTGGACGCACCGATCGTGGTCCACGAACCCGTGCCCGTTGTCGAACGCTGAAGGGTGTAGTCGGTTTCGCCACTGGCGTCGAACCACTCGATCACGAGCTTCGTGGTGTCTGCCGAGTAGACCTTGAGACTGCTTACGGCCGGGGCGCGGGTCGTCGCCGAAACGGCCAACGAAGGATCGGAAACCCCGACGGCATCGTTCGTCAGCACTCGATAATAATACTTTTCGCCGCCCGTGGCCGTGGTATCGGTATAGCTAAGAACCCCCGCGGCCGTGGTGCCGAGCGTTTGAAAGTTAACCCCATCGCTGGAACGCTGCACGGTGAATCCGGTGACAATCGCCTGCGAAAGTCCATAGGTCGAACGCCAATTGGCGTAGCCGGTCGGGGTTCCGTCGGTGGCCCGCCACACGACGTAATCGGCGGCATCTACCGTACCGTCGCCGTTGTAATCGCCCGCCAAGGGTACGTTCGGGTTCACCCAAGTAAGCGTGGCCCCGGTGGGCGTAAGATTGGAGAGTTGCAAAGTCGTCGGTGCGAGGAGTGTGTTGATCGGCTGCGTAGAGCCCACATTACCCGTGAAGGAGAGGTTATCGAACGTGGACGTGTTGGTAGTGACCGTATTGCCCGAGGCCACCATGAGGCCGATCAACACATTAGCATTCATGTCGATGAGTTCGTCGCCCCCAAATTGGGTCCAACTGTTGCCATCGACCGAGGTAAACGCGCGGAAGATATCGCCCGTGCGTTCGACGCGGAGCCAATTCGCACCCGCCGGAATCGTCGAATCGGTCGAAGAGCCGCTGGTAGTCGAGCGAAAGGATTGCACGATGCCGGTGTTCGGCTTAATCCAACTGGCAAAGTACTTTGATCCACTGGTAAGCGATTCGCGGATCATCACGCCGGAAGTATTGGTGGAGTGGTTCGTGCTCGCCAAGTGAACGGTGACAGAGCCATCACCAGCGAGAGGCCTATAATAAACGAACGAAGCGTCCTGCTGGCTGGCAACGTTCCCCCACCCTGCGCCGCGACCATTGAGTGTGAGCGTATTCGTGGCCGGGTCGAAACTCGACGTCCCCGCCGATCCCACCGAACCAATGTTCGATTGATTCGCGACTTGCACATTCGTGAATGTGGCGGTCGTCAGGAAGTTGGATGTCAACCGATCCAGGTCGTTAGCCGAAGTCGAGATCAGCCCGACCAGCACTTCCGAGCCCATGACGACTGTTTGCGAAGAGCCAACCTGGGTCCAGTTAACGCCATCGGAACCGTAATAGGCGGTAAACGTATTGCCCGCGCGCTTGATGCGGATCCAGGTTGGTGAGAAGGCAAATGCAGAAGTGCTTTGACTCGAAGAATTGCCGTTCGTCGAGGACCGCCGCTGCATGGTCACACCGCTGGAAGGCGTTGTGTACACGCTGAAGAACTTCGAGCCCGTGGCCAGCGATTCGCGCATGGTGATGCCCGCGCGAATAATGCTCTTGGCCGTTTCCATGCTGTCCACATGGGCGATAATCTCGCCATCGCCAATGAGCTTGGTAAAGGCGAACTGGGCGGAGTCGCCGCCTTGGCTCGGTGTGCCACCGATCCCGCGGCCCGAACCGCCCACCGTAAACGTGCCGGTGGCCTCGTCAAAATCCGTAAAGCCGGGCGTGTACACGAGGCCGATATCTTCCGAGCGCCAACCATCGAGCATGCGATCCACTCGGGCAATGTATTGCCCTTGGTCGGAATAATTGCCGTGGCTTTCAACCTTGATGTAATACGTGCCGGCCGCCAAATTCATCGTCAGGTGCGTATCGTTCACCATCGAACGATAGTTGGCGTTCGAGGAGGCGGCCGATTCCAGCGGGTCGCCGTCCTCGGTGGCGAGTAGGATGCCGGAGGAATCGTAGATCGATATTTTCACATCGACGGGCGATGGCGCATCGTGCCCCACCAGAATGTTGTACGTGCCGCCCGTGCTCGTGAAAGACCACCAATCTTGATCGGTAAGGCGTTCGAGGATGCCGATCTTGGCTTGGGTCGTGGAATCGACGACCGAGAGTGCGGAGGCCGAGCCGATCCCCGTGCCGGTTTGGTCGTCGGGCCGGTAGCCGTCGCCCGCGCCGTCGAGGCCATCGACATCCGAGCGGATCGCTTCCATGTCGGCCTGTATGGTTAGCACGGTATCGCTCATGTGCCCATACTGCCATTTTACGATCGTGCCCGAACCTGCGCCCATAATGCCGCCCCTCAGGGGGTCGCCCGAGGGGAACGGCGCGTACTCGTCCAGCTTCATACCGAGCAAATCGTATGACGACTGGTGCCAATTACCAAAGCCGTGAGAGATTTCGTGGGAGTATCCCTCTGCCCACCAATCGCTGCCCGAAACGCCTGAAGGTGCGTCATCGGGGAACGAGTTCACGCCGTTCACGCCGCCCTTCGTGATCATGTCGTTCGTGATTGCGATCCACTCCGTATTCAACCCAGGATTCGGCGGCTCGACCGTCGTCACACTGATGTCGAACATCGAATACAACGCGGTGATCCCTCGCCAGTGCTCGTAGATGCGATTCTGTTCGTACACCGTGAACACGCCGGGCGTGTTGTCGAGGTCCGTTTCGCTGATGTTCTGCGCGGCATCCCCGTCGTAATCCAGGTAAATCACCGCCGGCGACGAGGGGAAACTCGTTAGAATTGGAATCCCGTTCGGCAGTGTCGACCAACTCGGCACCGGAAACGGGCTGGCATTCGCCGACAGCGTCAGCCGCGGCTCTAGCAACTCGAACCTGTGCGTGCGACGGACTCGCAGCGCGCGCAGGGCCTTCTTTCGACTGGGTTTCTTCATGGCAGAAGCTCCTCTGTTCTCGCCCCCAAAAGCCTCGGCGAGGCCTGCCTGCCCATCCGCCAACTAGATTAGGCCGGAACCTACAGGTTATTTCTACAGATTCTGGGATTTAATATACCAGTCCGTCGAAGTAGATTCCACGGAAAATTACCTGACTGAGATCGCCTTCAAGTTCACCTCGAATCGATTGGCAGATGCCGCCGAATGCCGGATCAATTAGCTCTTGATTCCCGCGTTCGACTAGGTGAATAAGCTGTAGTTGCCCCCCCAAACAAACCACAAATCTCCGGAGGGAAGGCCAATAATGCTGAAAATGGCTTCCTATGCAATCATTGAGTTACTCTACCCAACTCGGATTCGTTTTTTTCGGCATCACAGTAAGGCCATGTCTTTCGTGTGGGGAACCCCAGAGAAGTGAGTAAGCGATCGTTGACAAAGAGAGAGCCGACTCGCACACGATCCTAGCAAGATCGATTTGGAGTATACACCCAGGTGGGGTATATTGGGTGGGGCATAGGTATACCTGTGGAGGGAATGCCTTGATGATGTGCATTTCAATTTCGCTCGGGAAGGACTTTCGCTAGGGGCAAACCACTCGTCCAATTATTGGAGTTTGCAAGATGTTATCTCATCGTAAACCGTGTGCTCGTTGGTTGTTTGCAGTCCTGACAGGTACTGTCACTCTAACAGCGGTTGGTGCGGAGATCGAACCGACAGTCGTACATCTCGAGCGAGTTGCCGCCCAATACGATGTGCTTGTTGAAAAGACTAAGGAGCTGGGCGATGCCTTGGAAAAGGTGAAAGATGCATCTTCAGCAGAGGCGGTACTGCAAGAAGCGGATATTGCCTTCAAAGAGTTCATCACCGCGATCGAGACGCTCACGCCGCTCATAGAAAAATCCAAGAAGCTCCGCACAACACCTCGCGAAACGAAGCAGTATCAAGATCGGTATGCCGCATTGCGGCAAAGGCAGCCGAATCAGATTGAGGAATGGGAAAGACTTTCCGTCCGCAATAACACCGAGGTCGTTAGGATTGATGGTCTCAAGACACTGCCCGCCTCATTCTGGGAAATGTTTACCACTCAGAATATCCGAGTGTTCATCGCGATCGATGGGATGTTGAAGCAAATGGGAGGGGGCATGCCAAAGCAATTAGTGGATTATATGAGAGGAAAGCAATTGCTTTACACAAAGCATGGTTGCTCCAAAGTACTAGATATCAGTCTAGAGGGAACGACACCAACCGAATTTAGCGATGTGCAGACGGCACTTAAGGCGTCGCTAGGCCCAAATGTGGAACTCCTGCCGATCTTGGGGGAGGCCGGTCAGATGGTGTCAGTGGCCCCAGTGGATGACTTGAACGGCGCATACAATGTGCTCAAGTCCAGTGTGAAGGGCAACATGGAAATTGATCGGTATGAGGCAAGAAGGCGCCTTACGGTGCGGCCAGCGACCGGACTTGCAGGTCCTAACTCTATCGATAGTTTTGCAGGTAATGCCACTCTGCAAAATGGGAATAGAAACGCTGCAAGCGTTCCTGCGGCGACATCCACCACCGATTTTGGCCCCGACTGGCCTGAGATTGATCAGCCAGACGACCCAAGTTTATACAACAGGCTCGGCATGACCTGGCAATCGCGACAAGAGGTTGTTGAGGCATTGGGTCGTGATCGGATCGTGTTCGTGGAGATTTCGAACGGCCAAGAATTTGATTCGAGGTATCTTCAAGTTAATAGCCGCCATCGTGTTCGGGCAACACTCTTAGCGGCTGCTCCAGGAGCAACCTTTGCGCGAGGTTCGGGGCAACATTATATGTTTGGGCCAGTCGCGGATTTTGGAGCGTTTTGCAAGGGATTAACTTGGGCCACGATCCTCGAACAAGACGATGCTCGAAAGGTACTTCGCATTACAGCGGATATTGAAAAGTTCGCAGCTTTGTCGGGGGACTTAAGCATTGAAGTGGCCAACTATGATGAGATTCGTAAGTTATCTCGCGAGCGAAGCATGGAGAGGTCAAGACAATCTAGAACATCGGACAACGGCCCGAGCAAGCACCCGTATGAGTATCTACAACATAATTTGATGAGCAATGCTTTAACGCTATTGGACCTCGCTGCCAAACCCTCCGGTCGGGAGTATAGTTTGTCTGGAGCTCAGATACAGCTTACAGGAGTGCTCGATTTGGAGCAGTTCTGTAAGAATCTCGACTTTGCAACGATCGTTGAACGAGACGACGCAAACAGAAAGCTAAAGATTCAACTCGATCTGTCGAAACTCACGAAAGAGTTTGTTTTAGCCCGAGCAGGTGATGGAACACAGTTGAACACCCATGATCGAAGGAGGCTGGGATTTGAGAAAGACTCTCTCGATTCGTTTGGGGCGTTTGGATCAAAATCTCCTGAAGAACGGAAAAAGGAAATCGAGCAAGCGAGAAATAGGAGAAAGGAACTTGCTGACCGACAAGAAGAGCACACGAAGCTATTTCAGGAGCTAGTTAAGAAACGCATCGCTGAAGCTCAGGCCGGAAAGGTGCCAGGTCCAGCTGATTTGGCGGCACTCTCAAAACCAGTTGAGAATTTGGATTCGTCATCAACACAACCACAATCTACGGATGCACCGATCGTACCCGCGGAAACGACTGCCTCGAACACTTCGACCAACTCGACTGCGACTGCTGCAGCCGTAGCAACCCCCGCGCCTGCCAATAGCGGTTTGCAGCGCGAGTACGCGCGGTTGGCTCAGTTGCTTAATTCAACCGATCATTTCGGCAAACGCGAGGCGGCTGAAACGTTGTTGCGAGTGCGACCGAGCGATGTCGAAAACCTCGAAACGCGGAAGCTCATCGCGCGCGGATATCGCGCACTCGCCAGCGAAGGTAATGCATTTGAAAAGGAGGATGCAATTCGCGGCCTCGTGATCTGGGGCGGCAAGTTCAGTACGCCGATCCTCATCGAGCTAATGGAAAAGGAGAACGTGCGGGTCTCCGATGAGTTGTTCAGCGCGCTTGGGCAACTCAAAGACCCAAAAGGTGCGGAAGCCGTCGCACGCCACCTAGGAAACGTCTTCAACCACGATGGAGCCGTTAATTCGTTACGCCGGATGGGGCCGGTGGCCGAGGACGCGCTGATTAAAGCAGCGCCTTCCCAAGACCCCGATGTATCCCTCGCGGCAATTCAACTGTTGGGCGAAGTCGGCTCGGAGAAAAGCAACTCGATTTTGCAGCGAGCATCCTCGGCCCGCAACCCGCAGGTCAAGGCGGCAGCCCGCGATGCAATCGCGAAGATTCGGTTGCGGAAGAAGAACGGTACCGTGGTCGGTAACGAGCCGGCCGTGGACCCGAACTCTCCGTTTGCGGAAGGGAGCGGGCCAGCGGTCGATATTACGGCCCGCAACACCAGCAACTTCGCCGGTCTGGGCCCAGCGGCACCTGAGTTTGGCAGTGGCATGGGTCGCGGCCGGGCTAGGCCAGGGGGCATGCCCGGTGCCACAAACGATGAAGCCGCCGCCGAGGAAGTTGATTTGAACGAAGGCGATTGGTCGCAAGTGAACGCCTTGTTGCCAGGCGATCCGGCCGGGGATGGCCTAACGCCCGATCCCCAACAAAACGCCCTTGCCGCCGATGCCAAACCCCAGCCTACCCGGCTGGGCAACGAGCAATCCCAAGCCGAACGCCCCACCTCGATCCACGTGGCGGGGAACCAGCCACTGGCGGCTGTGCTGCATTGCGATCCGTTCAAAAAGAGCCTCGCACGGCTTGAAGTTCTCGATCTCCAGAAGCGTCGTTCCATCGCCACGAACAGTATTCTCGGCGGGGGGCAACGCGTGCGATTCTCGCCCAGCGCCACGCGGCTTGCCATCTATAGTGACCAAATGGCATTCCGCACCGTCGGCCGAATCGATCTTTATTCCCTAGCGAATGGCCGAACGACCGAGCTTGTCAACTGGGCCCCTTACGCCACCAGCAAAGATCATTTTGCAGGCATCATCGATTGGCTCGAATGGGTCGATGAGGACAATCTGCTCATCCTGAATGGGCAAGGGCAATTAGTTCTGTGGCGAATTGAAGAGAAAAAGCCGCGGGCCATCTTTCAGTTAGACGCAATCAGGGGATCGGTGCCCGCTCTCAGCCCCGGGCGGGCCCAGTTCGCGATGGCCTCAGGCCGTGGCGTCGAAGTCTTTCGCTCGTCGGATGGCGAGTTGCTGGCCCGCTTTACCGTACCTGGCCGATTGGCAGGCGGCCTGCTCGCGTATAACTCGGACGGCACGAAGCTCGCCATCGTTTCTGGCGGAAACGTGTTCGTCTGGGGCGCCTCGACCGGAAAACTCCTCAACGATTTCTACTGCCTGGGCCTGGGCAAGGGCCTAGGATTGGTACTGGGACCTGGGCAGGGTGTGAATGCCGGTTCGCTCGAATGGCTGGATGACCACCATCTCCTTGTCGGCGGGCAAGATATCATCGATCTCGATCGCCGGTTGGTCGCCTGGAGGTACGAATCGGGCGAGTTGCCCGGCTACTCCCACGGCGGCTGGCGGTGGCTGGTCATGCAAAGCGGCAACGCAAAAGGAATCGTTCCTGCGAAGCTCCTGCAGCCGGAAGTCCTAGAGCCTGCTGCCGCGCTCGATGCCGAGTCGATCTTGGCGCTCAAACCAGGCGCGAAGATTGCGCTCGAAGTTTCGCTCGGCGGCGAAGAACAAGCTCGAGGCGAAAGCACGTTGCGAAAGTGTATCGAAGAGAACGGTATGGAAGTGTCACCCGATTCACCGATCCGTTTGCGAGCACAAATCGTCACCGGTAAGTCTGAGACAAAGGAGTACGGCAGCCATATATTCAGATCCGATAACGAACAGGTGACGACCACCGAGAAGCGCTTTGAGGTTGAACTGCTGGTCGATGGTCAACCGATTTGGAGGCATTTGGCGCTCATGCAATCGGCGAATGGCCCAGGCCTGATTGTCACGCATGGTGGCGAATCGGCCCAACAGGCCCTCGACCGGGATAACACCGCTCGCGCCGCCGGCTTCAACTTCAGTGTTTCGTTGCCGCGATATGTCGTGCAACCGAAATACGCCGGCCCACTGGGCACCTCGAAACTCTCGCTCGGGGGCCCGTGAGTGGCCGATCGAGCAGCTTGCTCGGCCACGAAAAAAGCGGCTCCTGCCACGAAGGGTGGGAGCCGCTTGTTCGGAATCGTGCTGTTGGGCTGTCCGCGCGGTGCGGGTTGCCCGCTTGGCTCGGTGATTACCTATTTGCCGCAATCGCAGGCCGGCTGTTCGCATCCGCAGCTCGGCTCGCAGCAGCAGCTTGCTTCGCAGCAGCCGCAGCCCCGATGGCAGTGGAACATGTTCCGGATGCCGTCCAACAGGCAGCATCGCGGACGGCAGCACGGCTCGCAACCGCAGCTCGACTCACAGCAGCACGAGGGCTCGCAAGCGCAGGTCTTCTCGCATCCACAGCTCGGCTCGCAAGCACAGGTCTGCTCACAGCAGCATGAAGGTTCGCAGCAGCTCGAGCAGCAATTCTTACGGCACTTCAGCAGGTTGCCAAGACCATCCAGAAGGCAGCAGCGGCGATGGGAGCAGGGGGCGCAGCAACTCGGTTCGCAGCAGCAAGAGGGTTCGCAGGCGCAGCTCTGCTCGCAGCCACACGTGGGTTCACAACAACCATGACCGCCCAGCAGGCCGAAGAAGGCATTCGCGCTTCCGGCCGAGCCGAGCACCACGGCGACGCTCAGCGTCGCAAGGGTACAGATACTTTTCATCGGGAGGGCTCCTGAAAAAACGGGGAGGGAAAGGTGGCGCGTCGTTGGGGTGCGCCGGCGGGTGAACGATCGGAACGGGAAGGACGCGGTGCCCTGTCCGCCGATCGGAGACCCCGAGCCTTGGCAGGCCGAGGCCACAAATCTCGATTTCGTCAGTGCATGCTATCGTCGCACCCCTCGTGCTAGCTGCATCCTCCCCCGCGAAATACCGATGAAAATCAAAATACCGCTTCTGCGGGCCGACCTGCGACGCTCGTAACGATTACACGCGGGGAAGCAGGAACCGCCGGCTTCCACCCGCGCCTATTCAGGCACTTCATATGACCCCACGACGATTCAAACGAATTTACAGGCCTTGACCGTTCGCTCTCTTGCGCAGAGAACTTGGCTGTGCCTTTTCACCGTGGGAGCGACTCATGCGACTGGGAATCATCAGCGATACGCACGGCCAGGTCGATCTTGCCCGCTACGCCGTGCGGATGCTCGAAAGCTTGGAAGTTGAAACGGTGCTCCATTGCGGCGATATCGGGTCGATCGCGGTCGCCGAACTCTTCGCGCCTTGGCCGACTCATTTCGTGCTCGGCAACTGCGACGACATCTCTCCAGCCTTTGCCGAAGCCATTCGGCAGACGGGCCAAACCTGCCACGGCCAGTTCGGCGATCTCGTATTCGAAGGCGTTCGCGTGGCGCTGCTCCATAGCCACGATCGCCGCCGGTTCCGCCAGGCAATCGAGCAAGGCGAGTATGGGCTGGTGTGCTACGGTCACACGCACATCGCGGCGATCGACCACCACGGCGGCACGATCGTGCTTAACCCCGGCGCTATCTATCGTGCCGATCCCCCCAGCCTTGCCGTGATCGACTTGCCCTCGCTAGAAGCCACCATCGTGAAGCTGGGATGAGAGACAAGAGCTGAAAGTCAAGAGACAAGAGCCAGAACCCATAACTCGTCTTGCATTCCCGTCCGGGTCTTGTCTCTTGTCTCTTGTCTCGCCTTCCTCACCCCGCCAGTCGGTCGATGCGGTTGATCGGTAAGATCATGTCGGCAACTTCGGGTTGGCAGCAGAATTGCATTACGTAGGCATCCTCGGGCGAGTCTTCGTAGAACGCGTGGAGCACGTTCGTGGCCTTGAAGCCGCTCGAACGAAAGAACACTTGAGCGGCTAGGTTCGTTTCCCGCACCTCGAGCGAGATACGCGTTCGCCGTTGGCTCGATAGTTTGCCAATCAACTTTTCGACCATCTGCTTGCCGATGCCTCGACGGCGCATGTCGGAAGCCACGGCAAAATTGAGGATGTGCAGCCGTGTCTTGTGAAGCTCGTAGATCATGAACCCGACGACCCGCTCGGCATGCTCAGCCACCATGCCGATGCAATTGCGCTGGCGCAGGCAGCGAATAAAGTCGTCTTCAAACCAGGAGAACTCGAAGGAGGCCCGCTCGATATCGAGCACCTCCGCCATATCGCGGCGGATCATCCAGCGGATGTGAACTCGTACTTGCGGCTGATGGTCGACGGTCATCGTTGGCCTCCTTCCGTGTCGGCCGATGGGCAATGAATAGCAGTAAGCCGGCTACTCCGAGGGGCTTGACGAGACGCTTCGCATCGGGTGCAGCAGGGCAAACAAATTATCAAAAGCTTCACGCTCTGCCAATGGCGGGTGTCGGGCCGTGCTAGCAATCTTGCAATCCCTTCGCTCGCCTCCGAGAAATCCCGAGAGAAACCCCGAATTTCTGAAGTTCGCAAGTTCGGCCAGTCGGGCCGCAATCGCTCGCCCTTGCAGATTGCTTGCCGCCTCGATGCTCGATTTTCATTCGATCCAACCGCCGCCAAGGACTCGCGCGTTCTGCTCGGCGCCGTAGCACACAACCGCCTGCCCAGGCGTGACGGCAAACTGCGGTGTGTCAAAACGCACATGAAGCCTACCGCCAGCGAGCACGGTCATACTGGCCGGCTGCGCGGTGGCATTGTAGCGAATTTGGGCGAAGCAGCGGCGAGGCTCGTCGATCAAAGTGGCAACTCCTTCCCGCAGCCAATTGCAGTTGGCGGCCGTCAGTTCGTACCGATTTAACTCCTCGCGGTCGCCGAGGACGACTCTCCGGCTCTCTGGTTCGATCCGCACGACGAACTTGCGATCGCCCAACGCAACGCCCAGCCCCTTTCGCTGCCCCACCGTGAAACCTTCGATGCCCGAATGCTCGCCGACCACCGTGCCCTCGGTCGTTACGATTTCGCCAGCAGCACCGCCCGCGCCGCGGCCACGCACGAACTGGTCGTACCTGCCGCTCGTGACAAAGCAAATCTCCTGGCTGTCTTTTTTCTCGGCCACGCGCAGCCCAAGACCGGCCGCAAGTTTGCGAATTGCCGGCTTCTCATACCCACCCACGGGCAGCATCATCCGGCCGAGCAGTTCGCGGCGAATTCCGAACAGCACGTAGGATTGATCCTTGGCCGGATCAATACCTCGCAGCAATGCGGCATCACCCGTTTCATCGCGTTCCATTCGAGCGTAGTGACCCGTGGCCACAAACTCGGCACCCACGCCATCGGCGTAATCGAACAGCTTGCCGAACTTGATCCAATTGTTGCACTGCACACAGGGGTTGGGTGTGCGGCCAGTAACGTACTCGCTGACGAAGTAATCGATGATCTCGACGAACTCGGCTTGCAGGTTCAGAGCGTAAAAGGGGATGCCGAGCCTATCGGCCACGCGGCGGGCGTCCTCGGCATCGCTGGCGGTGCAGCAGCCCTGTTTATGGTGAAGTGGAGCGCGAAGAGCGGACAATGAAACAATAGCCGAAGCGGTATTCTTGCCCTCGCACTCACTCTTCGCTCCTCGCTCCTCGCTCCTCTCGCTTCGCTTCTCACTCCTTTTCCCTTCATCATCCTCACAACTCGCAACTCGCAACTCACAACTCGCCACCGGCGATTGTTCGCCGTGGCGCATGAAGACACCGATCACGTCGTGGCCTTGCTCGATGAGCAAATGGGCCGCTACGCTTGAATCGACCCCACCACTCATGGCCAGCACAACGCGCGACATACTTGCGAGTCTAGGCGGGGTTTGGGAAAGCGGCAAGGATGCCCTCGCCATCGCGGGCCACGCACCGTATAATTCTCGCATGGAAAAAGAACTCATCGATCGTGCCAAGGCCATCCGCGAGGGACTCTTGCAACTGCGAGACTCTCTTTGACTGGGATACGAAGCGCGCCCGCATCAAGGAAATCGATACCCAAATGGCCGGCCCCGATTTCTGGAACAACCAGGAACGGGCTCAGGCAACCGTCGAGGAACGCAAGTCGCTCAATGCGGTTGTGACGCCACTCGATAGCGCGCTCAAGGGCAGCGACGACTTGAACGCCATGATCGAAATGGCGGCCGAGGATGAATCGTTTGCCGCCGAAGTGCCGGGCGAAGTGGCTCGACTCGAGCAAGTTGTGGAGGAGCTAAAGCTCAAGGCGCTCCTCAACGGGCAACACGATGCCACCGGGGCGATCCTTTCCATCAATGCCCGCGACGGCGGTACCGACGCCAACGATTGGGCCGACATGCTGCTGCGCATGTACACCCTGTGGGCCCAAAAAAATGGCTACTCGGTCGAACTCTTGGAACGGCAAGATTGCGAACAGGCCGGCATCAGTCACGCGGCCATCGCCGTCCGTGGCCCCATGGCCTACGGATACCTGAAAGGCGAAACGGGAATGCATCGCCTCGTTCGCATCAGCCCGTTCAATGCCGAAGGAAAACGCCAAACCAGTTTTGCCGCCGTGGATGTGTCGCCCGAAGTTGCCGACTCGGTCGAGATCGAAATCAACCCAGACGATGTTCGCGAAGATACGTTCCGCGCTAGCGGCGCCGGTGGGCAGCACGTTAACAAAACCTCCAGTGCCATTCGGTTAACCCACGGGCCAACCGGCATCGTCGTGCAATGCCAAAGCGAACGCTCGCAACACAAGAACCGGGCGACGGCCTGGAAAATGCTTCGCGCCCGCATGGCTCGAGCCGAGGAAGAAAAACGCGAAGCCGCCGAAGCCGCCAAGTATCAGCAGCAAGCCAAGGTTGGTTTCGGCTCGCAAATCCGCAATTACTTCCTCCACCCCGACCAACGCGTAAAGGATGCCCGAACCAAATTTCAAATGGGCAACTTCCACGCCGTGATGGATGGCGATATCCAAGGCTTCCTCGATTCCGTCCTCCGCTGGCGCGCGGGGCACCCCGTCGTGGATGATGACGAGTAGACTCCGAACCGCCGTCCGCCCCGCAATTCGGCCTGAAACCTGGTTAGCCGCCGGCAGTTTTACTCCTTCACCGGCGTGTCTTTCCCCGTCACATGGCTGTGCAAGTACGGCGGTTCCGCCTGCTCGCCGACGATCGGCTTGATCTCACGGAGCCAGATGTTGCGATACCGCACCGGGTTCCCGTGATTCTGAAGCACGATCGGCAACTTCGCCTCGTGCCTCACGTACTTCGGCGGAACGTCGTATCGCGTCGGCCCTTTCAACTCATAGTGGTTCTGGATCAGCACGCCATTGTGAATGACGGTTACATAGGCGGGCTTCTTCAACTCGCCATTCTCCTGGAACCGCGGCGCGTTCCAAATGATGTCGTAACCATTCCATTCCCCGGGCGGACGCATCGCGTTGACCATCGGCGGCACTTGCTTATACAACGAGCCAGCCTGGCCGTCGAAGTAGGTCTTGCTCTCATAGGAATCCAGCACCTGAATCTCGTAAACTTCCATCAGGAAGATGCCGCTGTTGCCCCGCCATTGACTCTTGCCCTTTGCCGGTACCGGGGCCGACCACTCGACGTGCAACTGGCAGTCACCAAACTTCTGCTTGGTGCGGATGTTGGTGTCCTTCACGGTCGCAACGCCGTCCTTCACGATCCACTGCTCTCCGTTCTCCCAGGCGGAAAGGTCTTTGCCGTCAAACAATACTATGGCATCCGAAGGCGGGTCAGCATTCGTCACGCCGGGGGTGACGATCGCCGGTTCCGGCCACTTCATGCCGCTGTGATACTCGTTGTTTTGGGCGCGGGCTTCGGTCGCAAGGCCAATCAATACCACGAAAAGTGCCGTTTGGAGAAGTTGTTTCCGCATGGTGGTTGGATTCCTGGTGCTAATGCCTATGGGTTTCCCGAGTGCGTATCGAGCAGGCCGGTTAGTGATTATGAATGCGGTTTGGACGAGAAGCAACCTACCAGCTTGCCATCGTAAGCGGCGGTTCGTCCCCTGCGGCGCCGGTTTGAAGCTTGTCGGCCGCGCCGTTTTGGGCGAGAATAACGGTGCTCCGCGCTTTGGTGCGGAATGTCCCGCTTGCGGTCAACAGGTTCTCGCCGGATCGTTGGCTAGCGGCCAATCGGCCGCTCCGAGGAGTTCGCATTCGCCATGTTCACCAAAAAGATCGAGAAGTTACAACGCGACTACACCGACAAATACGTCGTCGTAGACGCAAGCCGCCCCGAGCTAGCCCGGTTTCGCGATATCGTCGGCCGAGTAAAGACGGTCAATATGAGTGGCCGTGCTCTGGTGGAATTCGACGACTACCACCAAAATATCGGGTGGTACGATATCGATCTCGACTTCCTTAAAGTGGTCGATCAACCCCCGCCCAAACCTGCCAAAGCCGAAGCCAAAAAACCCGCCGCAGGCGCGGCTCCTTCATCTGGCGCGGCTGCTTCAGCAGCCGCCGCGAAACCCAAACCCACCACCCCACCTACCCAAGGTGGCGGTAAACTCTCAGTCGCCGAAATGCTGGCCGCGGCCCGTGGGGGGGGCGGCAAGCCGGCCGCGGCCGCACCTGAAATATCCAAGGAAGCCCCGGCGGCCGAAAAAAAACCAGCAGCGGCCAAAGCCGATCGCTCGAAAATGAGCGTCGCCGACATGCTGGCCGCGGCCCGCGCCGGCGGAGCGGCCGGTTCTCCTGCCCCGGCTCCTCAAGCGGCGGCCCCTGCTCCGCCTTCTGCGGCTCCTGCTGAAACCGAGGAAGCTCCCGCTCAACCGGCCCCCACCAAGAAAACAGCCCCCGCCAAGTCGAGCGAAAAGATCGACAAGTCCAAAATGTCAATCGACGACATGATCGCCCAGTGCCGCCAACGCGATGCGAAGTGAGTGTGGACTGCTGAAAGCTTCATCGCACACAGCTTGGCCGACCGCGGCGAATCCAAGCGATGCATTCGGATTCTTGCTCATGCGAACGATTTCATTCGTTTGCACGAGTCGGCGCAGGACTCACGTGATCGACGATTCGTTACTTGGCCGATTGCGCTGTCGGCCGTGCTGTTGGGTCGGCCGGGTTTTCGGCCGTGGTTGCTCGACCATTCGATTCTGAATCGGCGTCCGCTTCACCAGCCAGTTTCGCCAGGCTCGTGGGGATTTCCACGCCGCCAATGTCGCGCATCACTTGCAACATCGGGGGCAGCGAACCGGCCATCTTGTGCAAGAAATCGGCCGTGTTCGAGCGGCCATTCGCACCGCCATTCTCCCACACAACGACCTTGTCGAACTTGATGTTGCTGATGGCCTTCGCGCTCGTCTCAGCGAGCTTGTCGAGGTGTTCGAGCATCATCAGTTGGAAGGCCTGTTGAGCGCCGCCGCAGGCCTCGACGATTTGCTTCAGGCCCTCGCCCTTCTTGGCGAGGATTTCGTAGTGGCCTCGGGCCTCGGCTTCCAGCTTGGCGTAAATGGCGGCCGCCTCGCCGGCCGCTTCCAGCCGACGCTTCTCGGCCTCCGCCTCGGCATCGACCAGAATACGGGCCTTTTGGGCCTTCGCCGGTGCTTCGAGCTTGGCACGCTGTTCGGCTTCTACACGCTCCGCCTCGGCCAGGGCGGCCTTGGCCATCGCTCGGTTCTGCATCTCAACAACTGCCGCCTCGGCCTCGCGCTTGCGGCCTTCGCCCCGTTCGTATGCTTCGGCTTTTTGTTCGAGCAACGTAGCCTGCGATTGGGCGATCTTCGCATCCGCAATGTTTTCGCCATCAACGGCTTTGGCATTGGCCTCGGCTACCGCGATACGTTTGGCCTGTTCGGCCTGCTTCACCGAAACGTCTCGTTGATACGCTGCAGTCTGCTCGCCAACCGTTTGTTCTTTTTCCAACTCGGCCACGCGTACTGCCTGTTCGCGGCTGGCCTCGCGCGTGCCGATCTCACGTTCTTTCGTCGCCTTGGCAACCTCAACGATTTTGTCTCGGTCGGCCCCCGCAACGCGGATTTCACCTTGTTTTACTTCGTCGGCTACGTCGGCCCGGGCCTGTTGAATGGCCTGTGACGCCGCCTTCTGGCCAATCGCATCGATGTAACCGCTTTCGTCCTGAATGTCCGTGATGTTGACGTTGATCAGTACTAGGCCGATCTTCTTAAGTTCCGGCTCGACCGAGTTCTGAATGTGTTCCAAAAAAGTGTCTCGGTCGCGATTGATGTCCTCGATTTTCATCGAAGCGATCACTTGCCGCAGTTGGCCGAAAATGATTTCCTCGGCCTGCTTGCGAATCTCATCGGTCGATAGATCGAGCAACCGGATCGCCGCGTTTGTCATGACGTCGGGCTGCGTACCGACGGCTACCGTGAACACGCTGGGCACATTCACGCGGATATTTTCCATAGAGAGGGCGCCACGAAGCGGAATCTCGATTTGGATCGGCTCCAAGCTCAGGTAGCTGTAATCTTGGATGAGCGGCCACACAAACGCCGCTCCACCATGTACCGTCTTCGCCGCCTGTCCCTTCGAAGTGCGACCAAAAATAACCAACACTTGGTTGCTCGAACAACGCTTGTAGTTCGACTTCAGCACGATGAGCATCGTAAGAAATGAAATCGCCACAAATATTGCCAGAATTCCCCCTCCAATGACTAGGGATGGTGCAATATCTGCCAGCAAAGTAGTAACCATGTTCGATGAACTCCCTGGTGGAAATTAGAGGATGAAGCGTGGGCTGGTGACTGGGCCTTGTCCCGGAAGTATCAGTAGGTTCCTTCTGTCGGAAAGAACGCTGAACAATCTTAGACGGCGTCACCTCCGCCAAGTCCCACTCGGCTCGCGAGACCTACTATTGAGACAATGCTTGGTGAATCGTACTACCTTTCATATATGCACGACAACGAACATTTCGCGGATCGGTTAGCTTGCGGCCGGCTGCGCGGCTGCGGAAACAACGCGCCGGACCTCGACCGTATCGCTGCTACGCACACTTACGACTTCAACCGATTCGCCCGTTTTAAGAGTCGTTGAGTCGGAGGTGACGGCAAGATATTCTACGACGCGGTTCTGCACGGTAAGTTGCACTTTGCCAGTTCCTTGACCACTTGCCGGTATGGGTATGTAAACTTTGCCCGTCACACCCATCGCATTGGTAATTCGTTCGTTGCCGGCGGAGCTTAACCCGGCGATTAATCGCAACAACCCGTACATCCCGTACATCGCGCCGATGCCGGCAACCAAGGCCAGCAGCAACGAGCCCGCCGCGGGGAACCCCGCTGAATGCGTCGAAAGCCCCGTCACACCGAAGAACGCCAACGCCGCCACCAACGTGCGAAACGAAACGACGGCGAATAGGTGCGTGCTATCGGGGTGGGTTTCTCCGGCGTGGCCGTCTTGGCCAGCCGCATCGATTCCGCCGTGGTCGCCCACGGTTGAGTCGCCCAAATGGGCATCGCCGTGGAAGTCGCCGCCGCCGTCGTGCGAAAAATCAGCCCCATCGTGACCCAGGCCGATAAGGGCAAGCACGAACTGACAAACGAGAACCGTCCCGCCTGCAACGGCGGCTGCCAAGTAGAGCGTGGTCATCATCGCAAGGGTCCCCTCATCATCGCAATTCAAACACGAACGACTCCAAGCACGCATTCAAGTTGCATACATTGTAGCGGTCAACACTTTCGGTGGCGAATCACGCTGAATGGCCAACTTCTCTCCTGGTAATTATGTGCTATTCGTCGCCGAGCGAGGAATCTTGGCTCGGTTTTTCCCGTATAATACCAGCTACAGCCGGGTGACATCGGTTTTTTTGCCGCCGACAAACGGGGTGCTTCTATCTGCCAATGCCGAAAGGGATGCCGTGCTTTCCGTGCCAATCTTGCGATGCTGTCGATTCCTGGGCCTGACGGCGGGTGTGGCCATTTGTATAGGTGCCCGAATCGCGTCTTCCACCCCCATTGCCAAGACCGACCAACCCAGCTTCGATGCGGAACAGCACATCGGCCTCGTGCCAGGCGATTCCTCGTTCCTCGTGGCCGAAGGAAACACCAAGCGGTTGAGCGCTGCCTTGCAGGCCATGTGGTTCGGCGGCTGGTTCCGCTTCACCGATGGCTCGGAGGGACCGATCCTCAAACCGATTTGCTGCGCCGGAAAAACATTTTTCTTTCGTGGCACGATCGAGACGAACATCCGCATTGGCGGCGTGCTGAGGGGGGCGGGGATCGGCTATGAAATGTCCGATGCGGGCTACCTCGACGAACGAGCGCCGCAAGGCGGGATGATAACCAGGTTCGTGAAGATCGACCCCGAAAACGGGCCGTTCGTGCGGTTGCGGGGCGCCGCGTTCACGCTCGAAGGGATCGAGTTCTACGGGCGGCGGCTACTCGTTGGTGACGCGAGAGCGGCCACGGGCCCAAAAACCAAAACGCTGATCGAGGTGGAGGGTCGGACTTCACCCGTATGCACGGGATACCACCAACTACGCAATATCGCGCTCAATGAGGCAGAGTGTGGTATTCGCGCGATGGCAGGCTACTACCGGGATGGGCAATTCGTGCCCAGCGAAGACCATGCCGACCAGACTTCGGTAGACCGGTTGCATTGTTCGGCGCTCGATTGTGTGTACCGATCCGAGAACCATCAAGCGGTATTCTGGAACTTCCGCAACATCATCGTGAATGACTTCGGATACGGCACCGAGACCATCGTGTTCGACATTCATCGTGGTGGAAACCTAAATGCCGAGAACATTCAGATGAACTATAGCCGCATCACGCTACTGCGCGTCAACGAGTGTCCCGCACCCAATGCAAACCGGATCAACATCCACAACATCGAGTGGGACCACTCCGCCACCACCGGCGACAACTTCCTCACCTTGTTCAAATACATCGGCCCCGCCGAAGCCGATGCCAGTTCGCGGCGATGGTCGGTCCGCATGAGCGGGCACATGAACAACCCCCATCTTCCTTACGACCGAGATCGCCTGATCGTCATTCCCGTCGGGGCGAAGAACTTCCCGAAAGACGACCTACTGTTTGACATTCACAATTTGCCCAATAAGGGTTTCTCTACTGTCTCGATCCCGTGGATGAAACCGAACTAACTTCAAAACAATCCTTGGCCACTGTCGGCCTTTGCTACCGTTGCCAACGTGATCCCCAAGATGTTACAATAACGTTCCGCGCCGCTGTGGCGGAATTGGCAGACGCGCATGGTTCAGGTCCATGTCCACGTAAGTGGGTGGGGGTTCAACTCCCTCCAGCGGCACTTCG
>JADZFK010000060.1 GCA_020849945.1 Pirellulales bacterium
CGCAAGCATTGCTGCCAACCAACCGAAGTAGAGGAATTTCGGATTGCGGATTACGGATTCGCGAAGCTGCGCATCGCGGGGCGCCGGGCAAGTGCCTTCAATCCGAAATCCGCAATGCGAAATGCAAAAACCCCGCCGCGAAACGAATCGCGGCGGGGTCGTGGATTTGTGAGTTTTCCAATTATCAAGTTTAGTGGCTCGAGTTGTGCGAGCTGAAGTCGAGGAACCACCAGCCGTCATCCCATTCGAGCGACACCTTGCGCCAAGCAAGCGGCACTTGCGGATAGGGATAGAACGGGCCGATGTACGGCCATGCCGTTGGCGAGTATTGCTGCGGATAACTCAGAGCGGCGTAGTTCGGGTACGCGGCATAGGAAGGCCAAGCGTAGCCGGGCATCTGGGGGTTATCGTAGCAAGCCCCCTGGCCATAGCTCGCGGGGACGAAGCCGGCGGGCATCGGAGCACCACCGCTCATCATGGCACCGCCCGGAGCGCCGCCCATCGCCATGCCAGCACCGCCAACATTGCAGGGGCACGAGCCGCCCGTCTGACGAATAGGCATCATGCCAGGCATGGCAGCAGCCGGTACCGGCATGTTGCTGCGGCGTTGCTGAGCCATTGGATTTCGAGCCATTGAACCTTGAGCCATCGAACCGTGGGCCAAGGGCTGGCGGGCAATTGGCATTTGGGCCACCGCGGCCGCTTCGTCGGCTGGGCCGTAGGCTTGCATCACCGCCGAGGAGTTATTCTGGGCACCTTCAAACGAAGCCCGATCGAGTTCGGCCGTCAGCTCGGAACGATCGGCATCTTCTGCGCTAGCAGTTTGAATTGGCCCCGTTTCGGCTTCGCTGCCGGGGAAACTAAGCTTGGAAACGACATGGCTGACGCCCGGAATTTCCTGGGCCAGTTGCACGGCAGTATCGCGTTGCTCGGCGTTGGCAACCGAACCGTTGAGGTAGGCCACACCTTCTGAAAACTTGACGCCCACGCGGTAGTTCCGCAGTAGGCCGCTTTCCTTAAGGTGGCTACCGATATTTTGTGCCACCTGCTTTTCGCCGGCCGTTTCGGCCGAGGCCGACGCCACCGGCCCCAAACAGGCCGCCAGCACCGCTAAGTAGACGAGTCTTCGCATTTTTTTCCCCCTTCGATAAGAAACTTGACACACGGTGCGACCACGTGTGTGCAAGCAGAAAAGCTTCATTCAGGCACACAGAGACTCGAAGCTCGTTGCGCCCGACATTGGATGCCTGATGGGTAGTTTCGGCAACGGACCGTTCGGAAAGGGAATCTTTTTCCGATTTTGCCGATGGTGGGGAGGCAACTTGGGAAGCTGGCCAAACCTTGCGGGAGAATTCGCGCGTTGCTAGCAGCGAAAGCGGGATGAAATCACAGTTCAACTCGAATGAACGCGACGAACCCAAACCACGCTACGGGCGACTATTCACCACGACGACAGAACGAGCACAACGAAAGAAGCACTTTTTTGACAGGATTTGCAGGATCAACAGGATCAACAGGATCGGATGAATACGCGAAGTTCAATGGTTTGAGCTGGGCCAATCACTTCTTCAAGCTGACGGAGTTGTATGGAGTTGATTGGAAGGCGTCTCCGATGCGAATTCGCATAACGCTCGAGAATCACATGAAGCTCGACCATTCTTCGGCGTCAGAGACGCCTCCCACAAGTGTCCCCGTTTCAACAAGCGATTGGCCCTGATGACCAGAACGTATCCTTCTGTTCGGCAACGCACGGCTCGTTGCGATTGATCCCTTTGATCCTGTAAATCCTGTCTAGAATGGGGCTTCCCCTTCGTGTTCGTCGTGACGTGGTGGTGAATTATTTCGGTGCATGAACGGGTTACAAAATGGGTTCGGTCGAGGGGTGGTGTTCGTGCAATCGGCGGAAGTCTACGACGGCGGTCAGGACCATCGCCATGAGCGTTCCCGCGGAGAGGCCCCAGGACCCCGATTGGGTTTGTTGGGCAACCCATGCGAGCACACCGATAAGAGCCATCGCCACGAGGCAAATGAATTGGGCCAGTGATTCAATCCGTGAACCGATAGCGATGCGTGTGCCGAAGGCGGCAAGGAGGGCCGCCAAGTGAAGTGCGATCCAAATGAGCAAGAGCCAAAGTTGCGGAGCATCCATGCGGCGGGACCCTTCCGGAAAATCCATTTCCAGTTAGGAGGTGAGGGGAACCAGGCACGTAAGAACGTTGTGGAAGGCAGGCGTTCGGCGGCAGGTGAGAGGGCGGGTTCAATCGTTGAACAAGCCCGATGCCGTTCGGCGGGGTGGGAAGCAAGGCGAGCGGCGTACCATATCAATTGGTTGGCCGTGCTAGAAGAGCAATCTCGCGTCGATAACCCAAGCCAGGCCAATGGGTTGGGCCATTGAAGAATCTTTCTTGCCGGTCCTGCTCAGCGGCGAAGCGATGGTAATTTATTCCGATTTTGCAGGATTTACATGCAGCAAATCGACTGATAACCGACTCCAACGACTTCGATCTGCACACGATCAGAAGGTCAACCGGTTGAGGTGGCACGGTAGTTGCCTAGATGGGTGGTGAGACTTACCGAACGACTCGGAGAACTGAGTGAAATCGAATTTGGAATAGAGACCTTCTCACGGCCGATGCCGGTCTGGCACGCGGCCCCTTCTTGCCGGAACAGCTACTGAAAAACCTCTTCGGAATCGGCGAAAACCTTGGCCCGCCAAAGGTTTGCGTGTTTTCGTGCCAATGCGTCTAGATGCATTGCACTTACGACCGCCCGGATCCGTTTCTGCTCCATTCCCCAGGCCAATCGAGGCTGCCACTGCGCCGTGGGGTGCAACGTGGGCGCTGGGTTTGTATCACCATTTTGGTGAAACTCTCCTCCCTTCTTTTGTGAAACTTACACGGCCAACTCGGGTGATGAGACCTGGCCGACGTGGAGGTGAAATAAAAAAGCCCGGAAAAGCAGGTGATCTGCGCAATTCGCCGCAGGCGGAAGAAAAATGCGATCCGCGGCGCGCATCTTGCAAACTGGGATTCACTTCGGGACCGATGCGCGATAGAAAACCGCAAAGACAGCCTCTGCGGAAGAACTGCGGGGCTTGTTTCCAGTCGATCGGTCCTCATTTCCCCATGAAGTAAGAAGTTGGGTGGCTGATGAATTCGACCGTCGTGAAAAGGATGATCATGGAATACAAGGATGTCGACTTCCGCTACGATGCGGAGGAGTTGTTGGAGCCTGATTGCGAGCACGTTCGCCAGCTTTCGAGTGGCAAACAGTATCGTCAGCAGCGATCGGCACGGCCGAAGCGGCGGCGATCGCCGAAGCCCTCTCACCCGGGCTGCGGAATCGGCGCGCGGCGGAAGCGCCGGTGGAGTTGGTAGCCCGCGCCTGCTGGGTCATCTGTAAAACCAAGCTCCTCTTCAACTTGCCGATTTGCTGGGCGAATCGTTGCAGAATCCTGCAGTCGCCCCTCGGTGGTGCCGCGCAATTGGCCGCCACGTTCCGAAACGCGAAGGCTCGGCTGGCTCGGAATTTTTATGCCGCATCCGATGCAGGCGAGAGTCCGCATTTCTCACAATCAAAACCACGGAGGCACGGAGCCACAGAGAAAACCAGTAGCAAGTACCCCTACCACCATGAACAGTGGAAACACCCTGTCTCGTAGCTACGGGCGGTTGACTTTGCTTCAAACGATCTCTTGGCTTGTTCTCCGTGACCGCGGTGTGCTCTGTGGTGAGAAATCCGGGATAGGCATCGAGTGGGTTCGCGTTATCGCGGCAGAGAGGTTGTGTTTTTTTGCCTTTTAGGGTTTTCTTCAAGAAGCAATTGCGCTAGAAGCACGTGGATGAGCCAATACCCCTTGCAGGAAGATTCGTGTTCCTTGAGCGGACGCAGTTCCGTTCGTTTGAAACTGCCCG
>JADZFK010000061.1 GCA_020849945.1 Pirellulales bacterium
CGACCGTCCGGCGTTCGTAACGAACCATTCGGCCTAGAATGAACACCACCCGCCCCGGGCCGTTCGAGGTCGATGGGTAGCCCTGTAGCATACCGGCACAACGGGCGCAGGGTCAATCGGGTATGCTGCCCAAAATTGCTGAATCCCCTCGACCGCCGGCAGCGAAACGAAGTCCGCTCAGGCGGAAAGATCGCGAAGGGCACCCAAGACGGAATCGTGCAGGTGCCCGTTCGTGGCAACGATCCCCCGGTTCCTGGCAAGGGTGCGGCCGTGTGAGAAATCGAGCAAATTGCCATCCAAATCGGTCACGCGGCCGCCCGCTTCCTCGACCACGATGGAACCTGCCGCTTGGTCCCAAATCTTTTCGCGATAATCGGGACGCGATGGCGAAAGAAGCCTTAGCAGTACGTCGCCCTCGCCCGCCGCTAGTACGGCGTACTTGGCCTGGCTATCCATCCCGATCGGCGTTTCTTGCGTGCCGAGTTTGGCGGCCAGTTGGCCAATCTCATCGACATTCGTGTGAGACTTTTCCACGGAACGCAGGATACGCGCCGAACCCGGCTCCTTGCGAGCGGAAACCGATAGTTGCCGCCAGCTTGGCTCGCCATTCAACGGCTGATACCATGTGCCCAAACCACGGGCCGCGATAAGGAGCGAACCATCGGCTTCCACCGAGGGCTGGGCCGTTGCGGTGGATTGTTCGGAACCATCGCCGACGAACAACGGAAGGTCCGGGCAACCCAACACACCAAGCTCGACTTGGCCATGCTTCACCAGCGCCAACGCCACGGCATACTGTTCGCGCCGCAGGAAACCCTTGGTGCCATCAATCGGATCGAGCGTCCAGAACACCGCGGGCGGTTCGCCGCTGCCCCGGTCGATGAGATTGCATACTTCCTCGGGCGTTGCATCGGGAACGGCTGCCCGAACAAAGCCCGTAACCTGATCGAGCACCCTGGTGCCTTCGACCAATCGCAGCGCATCCGCCTGCTCCTCGCCAACCAGCGCGACGCCCGGGTAATGCTCGGCCAATCGCCTGGCCAAGAGTGCTTGGACCGCGTAATCGGCAACCGTTACGGGCGAGCGGTCGTCCTTGGTTAAGGCACCTGTAACCATCTCGCGCTGAATGCGGCGAGCCAGCAGCGAAGCCTCTCTTACAGCGGCCAGAGCGAATTGCGATTCGGCGGGAAAGGATTGCCAGGGGGCCATCGGCACGGTCTCTCAGGCCGAAATGGCCAGTCTTCAAGAGGCTACAAAACAGGCGAAAAGAGCTACCCGGCAAGGATTCGAACCTTGAATGAGGGAATCAAAATCCCTAGTGTTACCATTACACCACCGGGTAATTGGGTCGCGTCGAGCAGCAAGCAGTCTACCGCAACTTTCGTTGCCAACCAAGGTTGCCAACCTCACTGAATACAAACAACTTGGCAATCTTGGCAACCTTGCAGAAAACCCGATGAAATTGCTCATTTTCGACCCCGTCGAATGCAAGGATGCCAAGTTCCAACCACTTGGCAACGTTGGCAACCTTGGCAACCTTGGCCCCGGGGTAATCACTTTTCCAAATTGGGCGGGTGTATTGAAAACCATCCCGAGCCGTCTGAGAGGGGGAAGGCACACTTACCCTCGCTGACGTTTCGGGTTCGTGGGTCCTCGCTGTGTTGAACATGAATGATGGATCGGCCCTGGGGCTGGCACACAGGTTGTCCCGTCCTCTTCGGCCACGCGATCTGCCCCCCCGCCTGGAATCAATCTCACAACCCTAACGCAACGACTATCCGTAACAACCGCCACATCAGCTACCGAAAACGCTGGCGAAAATGTAGCGCTTGGGTCGTAATGCCTTAGCAGGCAACATCTTACAAATTGCAAAGACCTTTGGATTAGGCCCACCTGGTCAATTTCACAGAATAGTGAAAACGGGCAATTCAGTTAAGGTGCGGTGCTTGCACTACCCGAACTATGTATTGGCGGACTGAGTGCCGCCAAAGACCAGCCCTATAGGATTCTCCCTACGATTCTGTGTAACAGGAGGCAAAGGAACATGAAAGGATGGATGGTTGCGCTAGCCGCGGCCGCTGCGCTCTCGCTTGTCCCAGCCAGAGCGGAAGCCGGTTTCTGCGGAGCCGCGCGTTACAACTGCTGTGGGTCGTGCTGTCAGATGCAGTGCCACACAGTCATGAAAACAGTCCGCTGCGTAGAATACGAGCGGCAAGAAATCACGTGCTACAAGACGTGCTGGGACCGGGTATGTGAGGAACGCACGATCAACTGCGTTAAGTACGTGCCCGAAACTCGCTCACGCGAAATTTGCTATACGGTGTGCAAGCCTTGCTGGGAAACCAGAACCCGCACCTACACGGTGTGCAAGCCTTGCTGGGAAAACAAGACCCGCGAAGAATGCTACACGGTGTGCAAGCCGGTTTGGGAAGAACGAACCCGCTGCTACACCGTGTGCAAACCGGTGTGGGAAAACCATAGCAAAGAAGTTTGCTACACCGTGTGCAAGCCGGTGTGGGAAGAGCGGACGCGCAACTACACCGTGTGCAAGCCGGTGTGGGAAACGAAGAGCCGCGAGATTTGCTATACGGTCTGCAAGCCGGTGTGGGAAGAGCGGACCCACAACTACACCGTCTGCAAGCCCGTGTGGGAAGAACACAGCAAGGATATCAACTACCAGGTTCGCGTGCCGGTAAAGTATACGAAGACAATCCAGGTTCAAACGGGCCACTGGGAAACCGAAATCCATGAGGTTCCTGGCCCGGTCGTCCGCAAGGTGGTCCGCGAGCCGGGCACCTGGACGTATGACGCCTGCAATTGCCGTTGCTGCTACTGCCCGGGCAAGTGCCATGTCGAGTGCGTGCAATGCCCGCCTCGCAAGTGCTGCCATAAGAAGTGGGTCACCGAGTGCGTAGACAAAGAAATCTGCTGCACGAAGTGGGAATGCGAAACCCGCACCAAGACTTGCTGCTACAAGGTCTGCAAGATGGTGCCGGAACAGCGATCCTGCACCTACAAGGTGTGCAAGATGGTGCCGGAGCAACGCACCCGAACCGAATGCTACAAGGTTTGCCACATGGTGCCAGAACAGCGGACCTGCTGCTACAAGGTCTGCAAGATGGTGCCCGAGCAACACACCCGCACGGTGTGCTGGAAGACCTGCCGCATGGTTCCCGAGCAACGTTCTTGCACCTACAAGGTGTGCAAGATGGTGCCCGAGCAACGTACCCGCACGATCTGCTACAAGGTGTGCCACATGGTACCGGAAGAGCGGACCTGCTGCTACAAGGTGTGCAAGATGGTGCCCGAGCAACGCACCCGCACGGTGTGCTACACGGTGTGCAAGCCGGTGTGCTACCAAAAGACCATCCAGGTCTACAAGTGCGTGCCGAAGTGCGTGCCCTACACGGTAACCCGCTGCGTGCCGAAGTGCGTCTGCAAGCAGGTTCCGGTGTGCGTGTGCTGCCCAACCTGCTGCTGCCCGAGCAGCTGCGATTGTGGCTGCGGTAGCGAAGGCGGAAGCGGTGGTTGCGGTTGCAACAAGTAGTTTGCCGGAAGCCCTTCTGCCCGCGTAGGGGAGAGGGGCTGGTCAAAAAACGTGTAACCCACAGGCGGGTCGGCTCATTCGAGTCGGCCCGCTTTTTTGCTTTTCTTGTATCGCAAGTTCGCCGCATCGGCCCGCTGACGAAACATATGCCGATAGGAACTGCGTTGTTTATGGTACCGATTGGTCATTTTTCAGCTTCGCCGCTAAGCCGCAAGTGGCTTTCGGTGGCGGGTCAGGTAGACGAGGGCAACGAAATCGTATAACGCATGGGTCATCATGGGTGCGAACAGGTCGTGGTAATACAGAGTGAACCAGCCCAAGTAACCGCCAACAAAGATGGCGAACACGAAATAGGTCTTCGATAGGGCATGCGCGGCGCCAAAGAGCAGGCTAGTCAGCACAATACCAATGAATGGCGTTGTCCAGACGGTAATCTTGCTTTGCAGGACGCCGCGAAAAAGTAGTTCTTCCCCGACACCTGCCAGAACAGCGATCAACACAAGCTGGGCAATCGAGGCGGTGGGAAACAACTCGTGGATCACCCCCTCCACCTGCGCGCGAAGCTCTCGCAGTGCTGGCAGCCGACTGTGAACCAACCACCAGAAAGCGGCGAGCAGGGGGAGGGTCGCCAGGGTGCCCCTTAGGCAGGCGGCCACGGCTTCTCGGCTACCGGACGGCATGAATTCCCGAAGCGGGGTGCCGAACAGCCAAGCGAACACCAGCGCGGCGATTGCCAGCCCGCCTTCCACGAGAACAGCCATCTTGAAGCCGTTATTTGGCTCGTTAGGGTCATTCATTGGCTATCCAGAGCCTTCAACCGCGATTCGATCGTCACCTTGACGGAGTACCAAAACTAGGACTACATTGGCCGGTTCGCGTTTATCGCAACTTTTGGTTTTTACGCATAGCCGAATACGCCCGTGCGAATCGGCTTCAAGCGTAGGGCGGATCGTAAGCCCCGTCAATTTGTGCTTCTATCCATCGCGGACAACCTCGTCCGATTTTCTATTTCCTTCACAGGATATTACTGACATGGCTACAGCAGGTTTAGCTCGGAAAAGCAAGTCGGATGCTTCGAATGGCGCCTCGTCGAACGGCAAGGCGACGAAAATGATCTACTACTTCGGTCGTACCAAAACTGAAGGCAACGGCAAACAGAAACAGCTCTTGGGTGGCAAAGGGGCCAATCTCGCCGAAATGACCAGCATCGGCCTGCCTGTCCCGCCGGGTTTCACCATCACGACCGAAGTCTGCGATCTCTACTACAAGAGCGGCCGCAAGTTGCCCGCCGGGCTTATGGACGAAGTGGCCCGCAACGTCGCCATGTTGGAGAAGGAACTCGGCAAGAAGTTCGGCGACACGACCAACCCGTTGCTCGTATCCGTGCGCAGCGGTGCCGCCGTTTCCATGCCGGGCATGATGAACACCATCTTGAACCTGGGGCTCAACGACGAGGCGGTCGTCGGCCTGGCCAACGCCACCGGCCAAAAGCGATTCGCCTACGACGCCTATCGCCGCCTAATCAACATGTACGGCGACGTGGTGTGTGGTGTCGAGCACGAACTGTTCGAACATGCCTTCGACAAGATCAAAGCCAAGTACAAAGTAAAGAACGACACCGAGGTGCCGCTCGAAGGCATGGTGCAACTGTGCGACGAGTACAAGAAGGTCTTCCAAAAACACTTCGGCAAGCCGTTCCCGCAAGACCCCATCAAGCAATTGGAGCTTGCGATCGAGGCCGTGTTTAAGAGCTGGATGCAGCCGCGCGCGGTGAAGTATCGACAAGTGGAAAACATCACCGGCCTGCTAGGCACCGCAGTCAACTGCCAGTCGATGGTCTTCGGCAACATGGGCGATGACTCGGGTACCGGCGTGGCATTCACACGTGACCCGGCCACGGGCCAAAACAAGTTCTATGGCGAATTCCTGATCAATGCTCAGGGGGAAGACGTGGTGGCGGGCATTCGCACTCCGCTGCATGTGGATGAAATGCCCAAGTGGAACAAGGCCGTCTTCAAGCAACTGCTCGAAATCAAGGACACTCTTGAAAACCACTACCGCGACGTTCAGGATATCGAGTTCACGATCGAACGCGGGACCCTGTTCATGCTGCAAACGCGCAACGGCAAACGTACCGGCGCGGCAGCCGTGAAGATCGCCTGCGACATGGTGAAAGAAAAATTGATCGACGAAAAGACGGCCGTGCTGCGGATCCCAGCCGGCGACCTCACCCAACTGCTCTTGCCGAGCTTTGCCCCGGCGGCCAAGCAACAGGCCAAGAAGGACGGTGCCCTGCTAACCCTTGGTCTGCCTGCTTCGCCCGGTGCGGCGGTTGGCAAGCTGGCCTTCACCGCGTCCGAGGCCGTCGAACGCGCCATGGCGGGCGAAAAGGTACTTCTCGTCCGAAAGGAAACAAACCCCGAAGATATCGAAGGCATGCACTTGGCCGTGGGCATTCTCACGAGCACGGGCGGCATGACGAGCCATGCCGCGGTGGTCGCTCGTGGTTGGGGCCGCTGCTGCGTCGCCGGTGCCGGCGAGATCACCATCGACGAGAAAGGTCGAAAGATCAAAGTCGGCAGCAAGACATTCACCCACAAAGACACCCTCTCCATCGATGGCTCGACCGGCGAAGTCATGTCGGGTTCGATCGCCACGCAAACGCCGAAGCTTTCTGGCGATTTTGCCACCGTGATGGAATGGGCCGATAAGTATCGCACCATGAAAGTGCGCACGAACGCCGATACGCCCGAAGATGCCAAGCGGGCCCGCGAGTTTGGCGCACAGGGCATCGGCCTTTGCCGTACCGAGCACATGTTCTTTGAAGGCGATCGCATCCGCGACATGCGAGCGATGATATTGGCGCGGGACGAGAAGGAGCGCCGTGAGGCCCTTAAGGACCTGTTGCCGCTGCAACGAAAGGATTTCATCGGCATCTTTAAGGCCATGGCCGGCCTGCCGGTAACCATCCGCCTGCTCGATCCGCCGCTCCACGAATTCTTGCCCCATGAGGCGAAGAGCCAAGCGGAAACGGCTAAGGAACTGGGCATCTCTGCAGCCGACCTGAAAGCTCGGGTCGACCAGTTGCACGAAATGAACCCGATGCTCGGCCATCGTGGTTGCCGCTTGGCGGTGACGTATCCCGAAGTTCTTGAAATGCAAGTGACGGCGATCACGGAAGCGGCCATTGCCTGCAAGCAGAAGGATATCGACGCCCAAGCCGAGATCATGATCCCGCTCGTTGGCACCGTGCGAGAACTGGAAATGTTGGGCGACCAGGTGCGAACCACCATGGCCGACGTGCAGGAAAAGAAGAAGTTCAAAGGCAAGCTGAACATCACCGTCGGCACGATGATCGAGGTTCCGCGCGCCGCGCTGGTGGCCGACCAAATCGGTGCCGTCGCCGACTTCTTTAGCTTCGGCACCAACGACCTAACGCAGATGACGTTCGGTTTCAGCCGCGACGACATCAACACGTTTCTGCCCGACTACTTGAAGCACGAGATTCTACTGCGCGACCCGTTCCAATCGCTCGATACGGGCGGGGTTGGGCAGTTGGTCGAGATGGCCGTGAAGAAGGGACGTGGTGCCAAGGACAAGCTCAAGTGCGGCATCTGCGGCGAACACGGCGGCGACCCCGATTCGATCCAATTCTGCCAGAAGGTGGGCTTGGATTACGTTTCGTGCAGCCCCTTCCGCGTCCCCATTGCCCGGTTGGCCGCTGCCCAAGCCGCGCTCAAACAAGCGGGCACCGATACGGGCCGCAAAGGCGAGTGAATAGCTGGTCCACTCAAATCCAGTTATTGAGAAACTCCAGTCGGTCGGCCATTTGCGCGGGGTTGCTTTGCGAGGCCAGTCGAAGCAAGCCACGTAATTGAACTCCAACGGAATGCCGCTCCACTTGCCGAGCGAGCACGATGCCGCTGTGTGTTTTCCCGTCGAGCAACCATTCAGCGTGGATTCGGCAGAAGTGCGCTACATTGAAGCTGTACAACACACGCGCGTGTTGGGCTGCAAATGCCAATTGCAGTTCGTCCAAGTCACCCGCCAACCCAACCTCAAATGCCGAGACGACATCGAGGCCTCGTGAACGCAAAGCGCGTAACAAACTATTCCGCATCGCGTCTTCATCGAGATAGAAGGCGAGAGTCACCGATTCGAATCCTTGCCCTGTCGGTGGAGTGCAATGAACCTTTCTTCTTCTGCTTCCTCAGCCCGAATGTCGTTCTCTATTTCCTCTGTGTTCGCATGATAATAGGCCAGTGCCGCGTAGACCTGTGCGAGCGAAAGATGTTCGTAATCATCCGCGATCTCTTCGGGGCTTAAGCCGCCCTTATACCACCCCACGATACGTTGCACTCTGATTCCCGTGCCCGCAATACAAGGCTTCCCTTCGCGAAAATTAGGATCGCGAGAGATCAATTGGCCAATATCACAAACCGAAATCATAGACGCACCTTGCCCGTAGAGGCACCGAAACCCAACTCCTTCCCTAATTTTACCACGCACAATTGAAATGGGAATGGGATTGGCAAAACCACCTTTACCCAACCTTCTTTTCCAGTTCCTGCGGAACGGAAGCTGCTTCGTCGGCATCGTCGCGGTGGATGCGGACGATGGCACCCGGCGGGGTACGGCGTTCCTGGACGAAACCGCGTTTGCCGCTGGAGAAGAACGGCAGGAATTCCGCGGCCGGGCCAACGGGAAATTCCAGCTGCAACGTATCGAGCGTTTCCTGCCACATGAGTCCGCTGCGGTAGATTACGCGGTAAGCGGTCTTGAGAGCGAGCATTTCGTCGGGCGTGAAGCCGGCGCGGCGAAGGCCCACGCGGTTCAAGCCGACCACCATCGCCGTCTCGCCATCAAGCATGACGAACGGCGGCACGTCTTGCACGACCCGGGCCAAGCCGCCGATCATGGCGAGCCGACCGATGCGGCAGAACTGGTGAACGGCCGCCCCACCGCCCAAATAGGCTCGCGCGCCCACCTCGACGTGGCCGCCCAGCATCGCGTTATTCGTCAGCACGACGTTATCATGCACTGTGCAGTCGTGGGCCGCATGCGAACCCACCATGAACAGGCAGTGATTGCCGATTCGGGTTACGTGCCCCGCCTCAAGCGCTCGGTGGATGGTCACGTTTTCGCGGAAGACATTGCCATCGCCAATTTCCGTCGTGCCGGGACATTTGGGCATGTTCACATGCTGCGGCATGCCGCCCAGTACGGCACCTTCCATGACTAGGTTTTCGCGCCCGAGAGTTGTCCCGGCTTTAATCGTTACGCGACCAATCAGGTGACAGTCATCGCCTAGCACCGTACCAGCTTCGATGACGCAGAAGGGGCCAATCTGCACGTTGGTTCCGAGTTCGGCGTGCGGACTTACGACGGCAAGCGGATGAATCGACACTGGCGGGTCCTTTCCGTGATGGCGAGTGTGGACACTCTCGGGCAGCCGCGGGAGGATCGCTGGGACGATCGTCGGGGTTCCTGCTGGCCGGCCAACAGCTTACGGGTACTGCCAGCGGCCCAGAGTGCCTTTATCACTATCGGGCGTAGCAATTGTGCCGGCTTAACCGCAGGTACCGATTTTTCGCCACTTGCGGCCTTTGCGTATGGGCCTGTAAGGGCATCCGCTGCTACACTCAAGGTTTCCGCCGCGACACCCTAGACTCCAACGCTAGCATCCACTCCTGCTAGCACGCCTGTTGAAAAACGCCATCGTGGCGTTTTTCAACCTCGCCCAGCTCGGAGCCAAGCTCCTCGCGGCTCGCAATACAGCGACTTGGGTCGCTGTTTTGGCAAGGCATCCATGCTATGACGCAGCCCGATGACTTATTCAACGGGCTGCCAGCACGCCCCCCTCGCAGGACCCATGCACATGTCCGACGCCGTCAAACTTTACGATGAAGCCCTATCACTCAAAGATGCCGGCAAGTTGGAAGAGGCTGCCGAAAAATTCCAAGAGGCTCTGCGCGTCGAGCCGAACTACGCGGTGGCCCATTCAGCCTTGGCCGTCGTCAAACAAAAGCTCGCTCGCCACGATGAAGCCATCGCCCACGCCCGCAAAGTTTGCGAAATTGAACCCAATGACCCCTTCAGCTACACCGCGTTAAGCGTCACGTACCAACGGGCCTTCGCCGGCACGAACGACATGCAGTACATCCGCCTGGCCGAGGAAGCCATGGAACAAAGCCGAATGCTCCAAAGTCGGCACTAGAAAAGCGGATCACCACCGGCTTACGGATAGTTGCGAGCACTTGCGATGATGCGGGCCGCGCCTTGCCGGATCATGTCTTCCGCCAGTTGCTCCCCACATTCGACCGGTTGAGCCAGTTCACCCGAACACGCCGCGACGAGCCTCGAGGCGCCATCCGGGGTTAGCACGACCGCTTGCAAGTGTAACCGGCCCTGGGGAGCGACCGTCGCCAGTGCGGCGACGGGTGCCCGGCAACCGCCACGGAGATGTTCGAGCCATGCCCGCTCCGCAGTCACGGCCGCATGGGCGACCTCATCGTGAAGCGGCCCCAGTGCCTCGCGCGTGCGGGTGTCGTCACTTCGGCATTCGATGCCCAGCGCACCCTGCCCCACCGCGGGCAGCATGATCTCGATCGGCAACACATGCTCCAAGCGGTCGAGCAGTCCCAACCGCCGCAGCCCGGCCTCGGCCAACACGATCGCGTCGTACTCCCCCGCGTCGAGCTTCTTCAGGCGGGTATCAACATTTCCTCGTAGATCGACCGTGCAGAGATCGGGCCGCGCGTGGCGAAGCTGGGCCTGCCGTCGCAGGCTACTCGTACCCACCACGGCCGCCGTTGGGAGCACCGCAAGCACGCTCTCCGCCACCGACCCCGTGGCACCACAGCCGCCCCCGGCCGTGGCAGTTGCTCGCAACTTGTCGGCCAATACAAGCACATCGGCCGGGCTTTCCCGCCGTGGTATTGCCGCCAGGCTCAGCCCTTCGACCTGGTCCGTCGGCAGGTCTTTAAGGCTATGCACGGCCAGATCGACCGCACCGGCCAGCACGGCTTGCTGAATGGTATTGGTGAAAACGCCAGGGCTTCCAAAGTCTTCAATCGCCCGCGATGGATCGGCATCGCCCTGAGTTGCGATTTCCACCAGATCGATCGTGTGTCCGCGTTCGCGCAGTTGACCAGCAACCCACTCGGCCTGCCAGCGAGCCAACCGGCTGCCTCGGGTTCCAAGCCGCAGGGTATGATTGTTCTTGGCCTGGTGAGTCATGAATCACGTCGTCATTGCGTATGGCCGCAAGAGGACATCGCTAGGTTTTCCACTCAGACACGACGCAAAGAATGGACAGGATAACAGGATTGGCCGGATTTGCAGGCTGAATTGAGATACAAGGCAAGCGGTGAGTCGTCGGATCCGTGATGTGATAAAGGTATTCTTCAGTTCGTGCAAGAACGGCTTGATCGAGTTTATCTTGTCTATCCTGCTATTCTGTCCTGGTTGATTTCGCCCCTCGTGTTCGTTGCGTCGTCGTGGTGGAAATGACATCACGCAGAAGTACTAGCGCTAGGACGTTGAAAGCGACCGCATCTCTCCGTAGGCCCGAGCCAGCACGGCGACGCTCACGCGAGCGGCCCCGGCAGCCAGCAGGGCACGAGCCGCTTCGCTGCACGTAGCGCCCGTGGTTAGTACGTCGTCCACGAGCAAGACGTGAGCACGACGGAGATGATGCCCGGCCCGAACGGAAAAGACGTTCCGAACATTCTCCCATCGCCGTGTGGGGGGTAGATCGAACTGCGGGTGAGTAAATCGCGTTCGCTTCAGCAGACCCTCGGCAAAAGGCCGCTTCAGTTTGCCCGATAACACCTCGGCCAGCAAGGTGGCCGAATTGGTGCCGTGTGCAAATCGGCGACGCCAGTGGAGCGGAATCGGGGCCACAACATCCACAGCGAGCGCCGCGAGAGATTCTCCTCGCACGTGCCATAAGTAGCGGCCAAGCGATTGCGAAAGCGCGTCGCCATGCCCTTTCTTCATTCGCAGAACAAACTCTCGCAACGGCCCCGTGTAATGCCCCAATGCAATGGTGGCATCGAACCGGAGCTTGCTACGGCGGCACCGAGGACACCCTTCGGCATCCGATGCGGCTGGCTGCTTGCCGCTCGATGCGTGCTCCATCGCGGTAGAGGGCTGCTCGATCGACGGAACCGGAACTCCACACAGTCCACACACCGGGTCTGCATAGACTTCCATCGAGTTCAAACACGCACGGCAAACATAAATCCGCTCGCGTGATAGTTTGGTATCTGGCAGCGCTTGGTCGCACGCCAAACAGATCGGCGGAAACACAAGATCGGCAAGACCACGCTGCCAGAAATCGGCACGGCGAGATACTCGCCGCCCAATTCGCTGGAGTTGTTGGATCACCTTCATTCGCGACACGAAAGAACCAGTGACACGGTGTTGCTAGCTGAGAACATTTCAGCCAGCACCCTAGTGCTGTGTTCACATTAAATGTTTGGGTTCAACTCGATACAACCCAATCACTGCAAAGGGCTTGTGTCGAGTTGAACCCAAACGATAATAGTTGTCAAAGCACTAGCAGCAATATACCAGGTAGGTTCCGCGCGCCGAGCGGGACGCGGAATCTTCAACTTTGGATTTATCAACTTCGTATTCACTTTCACGAAAAGTGCCGCTCGGCTCGTGGCACCTACTTCTCAGCCCAAAATAACGCCTCGATGGCGTTTTTCAACTGGCCCTCAACAGGCCGGTAGGCGGCTTTTCGTATTGACCAGCGGGGGCGGGTTGCCTTACGCTTCCGCGCTCTGGGATGCAATTTGAGGCGATCGGACCGCGCGAGACTCCCCCCAGGAAGTTGCCGTCAACCGATTGGCATCCGCCGGTGGAAGCCGGCGGCTATTCGAGCCATGCACTTGGGTTTCCAGGCACACTCCATCCGTTCTCGTTTCCTCGTCATGCCCACGATCATCGACCGCTACATGCTGAGACAGTTCGTGCAGGTGTTGATCATCTGCTTGATGAGCCTGATTGGCCTGTACATCGTGATCGATGCGTTCGGCCATCTGGATCGCTTCGTCGACTATGCCGAGAAACACGGCAACTTGCTCGGCACGATGGCCGCCTACTACTCCTATCAGGCGATCGCGTTTTTCGACCGCACCAGCGGCATTCTGACGCTGATCGCCGTCATGTTCACGATCACCTGGATCCAACGGCACAACGAAATGACGGCCCTGTTGGCGGCCGGCATCACCCGCGTGCGAGTCTTGCGGCCCGTGCTGCTCGCGGCGATTGCCGTTAGCCTGCTGGCCGCCGCCAACCGCGAATGGGTCATTCCGAACATCCGCGAGCACCTGGCGACCGACTCCAAAAACCTTGGTGGCGAACAGGCAACCGTTATGCAATCGCGGTTCGATAGCCAAACCGACATCTTGCTCGGTGGCGAACGGATCGTCCACGCCACGAAAAAAATCATCAACCCTGGCTTTTTCTTGCCCCGCCAGTTCGCCCAATTCGGTCGGCAGCTTACCGCGATGGAAGCCCAGTATCTGCCGGCTTGCGATGCTCACCCGAGCGGCTACCTGCTCTTGGGGGTGACATCGCCCAAGTCACTCCTAAAAAGCCCGCCCCTGGTGCTCAACGAAAAACCGATCATCTACACGCCGGTCGCAAGCCCTTGGCTCAAGGAAGATCAAGTTTTCGTGGCGAGTGAAGTGTCGTTCGAGTTCCTGGCGGCCGGTGCCACCTGGCGCGACTTCGCCTCGACGCGCGAGCTGATCCACCAGCTACGCAACCCCAGCACCGATCTGGGTGCCGACGTCCGTGTGGCGATCCATGGTCGTTTCTTGAAACCGCTCCTCGATACCACCCTTCTGTTCCTCGGGTTGCCGTTCGTCGTGACTCGCACGAATCGCAACCCTTTTCTTTCGATCGGCATGTCGCTTGGCGTGGTCACGATCTTCATGCTCGTAACACTCGGCTGCCAGGCACTCGGCTCGGGGGGCTGGCTCACTCCGTCGTTGGCCGCCTGGCTTCCCCTCATTATCTTCGCGCCGATCGCCACCGCGCTGAGCGACTCCTTGCGAAAATAGCTTCCTTGCCAGAACAGATGGGTTTCAAGGTCGCTTCAGACTTTGCTGTTCCGCTGGGAGGTTGCCCCGACTCGGTGTTCCGTTGTATCTTGGAGCCTATCGGGAGAATCCCCACGATTTCGCCAGAAAACGATCCGCCATGGGCGGAAGCTGGCGGTTTTTTCGTCGGCGAGCCGTCGGTTTCCGCCGAGGGCTACTCCACTACTCCACTACTCCACTACTCCACTACTCCACGCCAAGCGGCATCGAACCGCTGCCAACCACTTCCCACCATGAAAACCGCAACGATCAAAACCAAGCACGGCGACATTCGACTCAAACTGCACGATGACAAAGCTCCGAACACGGTTGCCAACTTTGAGAAGTTAGCGAACCAAGGGTTCTACGACGGGTTGGCTTTTCATCGCGTGATCGATGAGTTCATGATCCAAGGCGGCTGCCCGAACGGCACCGGGACGGGTGGCCCCGGATATCAGTTTGCCGATGAGTTCCACAAGGACCTGAGGCACAGCGGCCCCGGCGTCCTTTCCATGGCGAACTCGGGCCCCCACTCGAATGGCTCGCAGTTCTTTATCACCCACGTGGCCACCCCGTGGCTCGATCAGAAACACTCCATTTTTGGCCAGGTCATCGAAGACTCACAAAAGATCGTCAACGCCGTCCGCCAAGGCGATAAAATGGAGAAGGTCACGGTTCAGGATGAGTAACCTCCTTCCTAGCGCGGCCTGGCTTGCGCTGCTGTTGGCCGCCACCTCGTTCGGCAACGCATGCCATGGCACCCCACCCGCAGGTGCCCAAGAAGCGGCCGCGCCTTCGCTTGAAAAGCCGAATCGCTTCGAGCCCGAAATCGCCCGTTTCGAGGAGTGGGATCGAAAAAATACTTGGCCGCCCAATGCCATCCTGTTCGTTGGCAGCTCGACCGTTCGGCTCTGGCAAACCGCCGAGGCCTTTCCCGATCTGCCCGTCATCAATCGTGGCTTCGGCGGCTCGACCATCGCCGATGTCAACCACTTCGCCGAGCGAATCGTGTTCAAGTACAAACCCCGCACGATCGTCTTTTACTCGGGCGATAACGACATCGCCGCACGCCGTTCGCCCGACCGCGTCTTCGCCGACTTCCGCGACTTTTCCGAGTCGGTCGCCCAACGGCTTCCTGAAACCCGCCTCGTCTACCTAGCGATCAAGCCAAGCATCCTGCGGTGGGAGATGTGGCCGAACATGCAGAAGGTCAACGACCGCGTGAAGGACTACGCGAGAACTCACGCACAAATGATCTACCTCGATACGGCTCCCACGCTGCTCGGGCCGAACGGCCAGCCCCAAAGCCCCTTCTTTCGCAACGACGGCCTCCACATGAGCGACAAAGGGTACGCCGCCTGGAACGAACTAATTCGCCCCGTCTTGCACCATGCCAAGTAATGCTTTCGGCAAAGGGCCACCGTCCTTCGCCACATCGCTAAGTTTCACCACGACGACACGACGAACACGACGAGAATAAAGTGCAAAATCGATTCGTGGCACGGACATCAGTCCGTGTTATTAGTACGACAGCGCTAGGTTGATGAACCACAAAGAGCACGGCGCGGCTTGCGCCTGCGCTGTGCTCTTTGTGGTTTGGCTTCGTGTTGCAGTCTTGGGGCGGATAGCGGATGTCGAAATGGCATCCTACGGTCGCCGGCGAACGGCTCAATCCCGTCCATCTGGCCGATCTTGCTATCCTTCCGTCCGTCGTATTGGGTGTGCTGTCGTGGTGTATTGGGCATGGCCCTGTAGTTCTGGCGGCCGTTTGAAAACGGCGGAAATGGCTTTTTCGCAGGGGGTCTGGAAGGCCCAGGCCCTTCCACCGCCTTCGCCTCCCTCTACCGGGCGGAGGCCCCTTCCGCCGCTATTATCCGCAAGATCCAACTCTTACTGGCAACATTTCTTGGAAAGCGATACAATAGACACTACGAGGCTGGCCGTTCCGCAACGTGGGTCCGACCCATCGGGCGGGTAGCCGTTCCCGAACAGAGAACTCTTCTCGTAACTCTTCTTATGACTCCTCTCCGCGCGCTGCATAGATTTTTCTCTAACTTGTACGCCACCTTCTCGTGGGCGGCTTGTGTGCCTTGCCGTGTTGCGAACAGGCGGCACGTTCGATTGATTCTATTCGCGATTGCCGGGGCGTATGCGTGTTGTGCGGGGCTTCCCCGTGCATCGGCCCTTGTGGTAACAACCACCACGCTGGATACAACCCAACCCCCGTCCGATGACCCGGGTTGGATCTATGTCTCGGGTGGCGGCCCCAATTA
>JADZFK010000062.1 GCA_020849945.1 Pirellulales bacterium
CATGTTCGGATCAAGTGAGGACTCACGAACCCGAAGCGTCAGCGAGGGGAAGTGTGCTTTTTCCCTCGCTGACGCTTCGGGTTGGTTTCCAATGCACTCGCCCAAATTGAAAAAGTGATTGGCCCTGGCCCATTGCTTCGTCGGCTCGCCGATTGGGCAGGCAATGTGTAAGCTGTAAGCAGGCCGAAACTTGTTGCATTTTCCAAGCACGCATCGAGAAGAGCGTTGTCGGTAAGCGATTCGACTGCCGAAAGATACACGTTGGCCGACCCCGATGTTCGGCTCATGCTACAGGTGCGCGAGAACGACGCGCAGGCCTTCGAGGAGTTGATGCTGCGGTACCAGAACCGCGTCCTCTCGCTGCTCGCCCACTTGGTGGGCAACCGCGACTTGGCCGAGGACCTGGCCCAGGAGGTCTTCTTGCGTGTGTACCGAGCCCGCAATCGTTACATGCCCGACGCGAAGTTTTCGACGTGGATTTTCACGATCGCGGGCAACGTGGCTTCCAACGCGCTGCGGACGAAGTCGCGGCGGAAGGAAGTGCATTTGATCCCGCGCGCGAGCGATTCGGCCCCGCAATCGCTCGAAGCGGTAGCATTGGCCGCCAGCGGCTTGATGCCGACTCGGCAGGTCGACCAAGCCGAGATGCGAGCGGCCGTGCAGCAGGCCATCGCCACCCTCAGCGAGCGGCAGCGGATGGCCATCTTGCTGGCGAAGTTCGAACACTTTAACTACGCCGATATCGGCGCGGTGATGGACCTTTCGCCCCAGGCCGTGAAGTCGCTGCTGGCCCGGGCCCGCGACAAGCTCCGCGCAACACTGCAACCTTACCTCGATCGCGGTGCCTCGATTTCCGACCCACCGCCCGAGCCGCCCCATGCAAGCGATTCGATGGAATCGCAATCCAAGCCCTCCAACGTTCGCTGATACAAGATGTCGCCAGTCGTTCCTCCCACCTCCGACCCATCGCCCAACGAGGAGTTGGTCGCGTACCTCGATGGCGAGCTTGCGCCCGACGAGAGCCGGGCCGTGGAAGATCGCCTTGCCAACGATCCGGCGTATCGGCAGCAGCTACACGAGCTCGACCAGGCGTGGGAAGCACTGGCCTCGCTGCCTGTTGCCACCGTGGACGATAGTTTCGCGCGAACCACGATCGAGTTGGCGTGCGTGGCTGCTGAGGAGGACCTCTCTCAACAACGCGTGCTCGATACGTTGGAAGACCGCAGCCGCACACGTTGGTGGGTTGCCGCCGGCGCGGCGGCGCTGCTGATGGGCTTCTTGATGATGCGGGTGTTCCAATCGCATCGCCTTCACGCCGAACTGCGCGATCTGCCGGCGATCCGGCAGGCAGACGCGCTGGCGGTGATAACGGATATCGACTTGCTACGTAAACTTGCCAAAGCCGTGCCGGTCGAGGAGTTTGCCAACGAGCAGGCCGCCTTGAACCGCGAGACAGAGGAATTCGCGCACATCAACTCGGCGGAGTATTCGGATCGTGCATCCTGGATCGATTCCCTCACCGACCTGGAGAAAGCGTCGTGGGCCGATCGAACCCGCGCCTATCACGAATCGCGTCTCGCACAGGCCGAACGCGAACGCCAACGAAAGCTAACCGATGCCATTTCCGACGAACCAGCGCTACAGCGCACGCTCGTCGCCTTCGGCCAATGGTTGGCCAATCATTCGCCCGCCGAGCAAGACCGGATCCGCGAAGTGCTGCGCGATCAGTCGGTTGACCAGAAAATTGCCGAGATCCAACGCCGCGCGCGGCAAGAGCATCGCGAGAAGGTATGGCGGCTTTCGCCAGAGGACGCCAGCAAGCTACGCGAGGAACTTCTGGCGTTTGCCGAAGCCAAACGGGCCGACTTGCTGCAAGGCCGCCCCTTGCTCGAACCACGCCGACTAACGCCCAATTGGGGCGAGGAGATTATGAATCAACTCGTGGCCAAGCTGAGTGACCAAGCACGGGCTCATTGGAAGTCGTTGCACCGCCGCGAGCAACGGTTGCAATTCGGGCGTTGGCTTCGCGAAGCTCTTCAGCCCAAATGGGGAGCCGCGGAATTGGAAGAGTTCTTCGCCAGCGATCGCATCCCGCCCGACGAACGCCAACGATTGTTCGACCTGCCGAAGGCCGAGATGACGAGCGAACTGGAATCACTCTTCTTGCGCTCGTGCTTCGGCTCGGGCGAATTGCAGATGCTGCTGCGCGAATTTGGCGAGGGGCAAAGGTTTCCGCGGTTCGGCGCCAACGGCGATACCCCCAACCGCCCCGGCGATGGGCCACCCCGATTGAACCCGAACGGCCCGCCAATGGGCGCACCACCAGGCCCCGAGGGCCACCCACGCCCAGGCTACCGGCCCCAACCTTCGAACCGCTTCGACCGCGAACCTCCCCACGACCCAACTCGCCCCCCACCGCACTTTGATGCCCCACCACCGAACGGCCCCTTCCCGCCGCCCCAACCTCGCGGCAATTCGGAACCGATTTGAACAACAAGGGGCCAATCAAGACCAATCAAAGGGAACGCAGCTCGATTCCCATACACGCTCGACCAACTCGGTAACTGGCCAGGTTTCGTGAAGAAGACCAGCGGCACCACGACGCTCAACCAAACCCGCGCGCACAACAGCGCGAATGAAATCGATACGGATAACGACCACGATAATGGCCCCAGCGCTTCCATCACGGCCAGCACCGGCAC
>JADZFK010000063.1 GCA_020849945.1 Pirellulales bacterium
CTCCGCTTAGGTCGCAGAGCCTCCCTTCGCGTCGCGGCAAAAACGGATATCAATAGACCCCTTCAAGTTGTGTCCTGTTCATTTTCATGCGAATTGCTGAGATTTATCGATCGATTCAGGGCGAGGGTTTCCTGACGGGGGTGCCGAGTGTGTTTGTGCGCGCGAGCGGCTGCAACTTGCGTTGCTGGTTTTGCGATACGCCCTATGCCTCGTGGAGGCCGGAGGGGCGCGATATGGCGACGGATGAGATCGTCTCGCAGGTGGAGGAGTGGGAGACCGAGCACGTGGTTCTGACGGGCGGCGAGCCGATGCTTTTTGCCGAGCTGATTCCGCTGAGTGCGCGGTTGCGGGCCATCGGCCGGCATGTGACGATCGAGACGGCGGGTACGCTGCACTTGCCGGTCGAGTGCGATCTGGTTTCGATCAGCCCGAAGTTTGCTTCGTCGGCTCCCTCGCAGGCTGGGGATGCGCGGTGGCATCGTCGCCATGAGCGTGAGCGGCATCGACCGGAAGTGATTCGCCGCCTCATCAGCGAGCACGAGTATCAGCTGAAGTTTGTCATCGATACTCCCGATGACTTGCGGGCAGTTTGCCAGTACCTTGCCGAAGTACGGTCGATTGATCGGCAGCGCGTGCTGCTGATGCCGCAAGGCACCGAGCAGGGCCCGCTTGCCACGCGTGCCGAGTGGATGAAGCCATACTGCGAGTCGGAAGGGTTTGTCTTCTGCCCGCGGAAACAGATCGAGTGGTACGGCCCGGTGCGCGGGACGTAAGAGGCTCGGCACGAGGGAACCTTAGACACGCGAAGTGCGCGATCATTCCGATGAGTGCTTGGCAGTACATTCTGGCGAGTCTGCGGCAGTATCGGCGGATACACGTCGCCGTGGCGCTGGGGGTGGCCGTGGCGACCGCCGTTCTAACGGGCGCGCTGCTGGTGGGCGATTCGCTTCGCGGCAGCCTGCGCGACCTTACCTTGCAACGGCTCGGGCACATCGACACGATCGTGCTTGCCGGGCAGCCGTTCCGCGAGCAGTTGGCTGCCGAGTTAGCGAAAAGCGATGGGTTTCGCCGGAGTTTTACGGCAGCCGAGCCGGCGTTGATCCTCGGTGGTTCGCTGCAAGCCGGGAGCGGCGCGGCGGCGCATCGGGCAACGGGTATCACGGTGGTTGGTTGCAGGCCGGCGTTCTGGAGTTTGGGCAAGGGCGGGCCGACCAGGCCTTTGGCGGAAGATGAAGTTGCGCTCACCGCAAGCGTTGCGAGGGAATTGGGGGTCGATGTGGGCGGCAACGTGTTGTTGCGAGTTCCCGCGTCGACGACGATTCCGGCGGATAGCACGCTCGGCGAGAAAAGTGATACGATTCGCGGCCGATCGTTTCGTGTTGCCGCCCTCTTGCCCGCGACGGGCCTGGCAAGGTTTGGCATTGCGCCGAACCAGCAGTTGCCGCGCAATGTGTTCGCGTCATTGGGTTCTATTCAGCGATTGCTGGAAGTGCCTGGCAAGGCGAATGCGATGCTGATTGCGAGTGAGGATGCCGCGGGTGCGACATCGGCCGACGCGCGGCAGGAGCTTGCCGCGGCGTTACGACCCACGTTGGCCGACTTCGGGCTAAGCCTCGCCGGCGTCGGTCGGCCGGAAGGTGCCTTTCAGATATCGGCCGAGCAACTGGTGCTGCCCGACGAAGTCGTGCGAGCGGCGAGACAAGCATGGGGCAACCAGGGACTGCAACCGGTCGCCACTTATTTAGCGAACACGATTTCGACAGGCCAGGGTAACGAGCGCCGTTCGATTCCTTATTCGACGATTTGCGGCGTGGACTCGCGGCCCGAGCTTGGCCCCTTGTTCGATAAGCATGGCCAACCGACCGTGCTTGGCGACGATGAGATCGCGCTCAATCGTTGGGCGGCCGACGACCTGGGCGCGAAGCTTGGCGACGAAATTGCGGTAACGTACTACGAACCCGAAAGCACGCATGGCCGGCTGCGCGAACACGATCCGCCTGTGCGATTCACATTGAAGGCGATCGTGGAACTAGAAACGGCCGAGGGGAAGCCGACGTTGGCCGCGAATCCGCGGTTGGCACCCGAGTTGCCGGGCGTGACCGATCAGAAGTCGATTCACGATTGGGAGCTGCCATTCGAGTTGGTGGAAACAATTCGGCCGAAGGACGAGGAATACTGGAAGCGATACCGCACGACGCCGAAGGCGTTCGTTTCATTGGCAACTGCCGAGCGCTTGTGGGCCAGTCGTTGGGGGAGTGTTAGTTTGCTGCGAGGTGTGGCGAGTGGCGTTATGGATGGTGAGGATGCCGCGCGGCAACCAGCGGAAGCGGCACATCGCGAGGCACGGCGGCAACTTGAGCGAGCGATTCGGCCCAGCGCACTCGGGATGAGCATGCTTGCGGTGAAAGAGCGGGGCCTTGCCGCTTCGGCAGGTACCACGCCGTTTGAAGGTTTGTTCTTGGGGTTTAGTTTCTTTCTGATTGCGGCGGCCGTGATGTTGGTTGCACTGCTATTCCGGCTTGGGATCGAGCAGCGGGCGAGCGAGATCGGAACTTTGGCGGCGATGGGGATCGATCGGCGTCGCATCACACGTTGGCTTACGGTGGAAGGAGCGATGGTTGCCGCAGGTGGTTCGATCTGGGGAGTGGCTCTTGGAGTGCTTTATGCCTGGATGATGGTTTTTGGTCTCCGCACGTGGTGGTTGGCGGCGGTATCGACCCCGTTCATCAACTTGCATGTTGGGGCAGCGAGCCTGCTGATCGGCGGGTTCGTGGGGCTGGTTGTTTCGTGGTGGGTCATTGGCAGGTCGGTGGGGCGGCTGGCCCGGCAGCCCGTGACGCGATTGTTGGCGGGGATTCCCAACGGTGCGGTAGCGAGTTTCTCGCAGACGGCGCGCCGCTCCGAGTCGTGGCTTAACGGTCGATGGTCGGGCTTGTTTTCCTGGTCCACGATGCGTGTGTTGGTTGGCGCGATCGTGGTTGTTTTGTGCGGGGCCGGGTTCTTCTCGCGCGGCGAGACACAGGCTGGCGTTTTCTTCGGCTGTGGTGCGGCCATGCTGATGCTGATGCTGGGCGAGATTCGTAATCGCCTTCAACACTCGGGCCGTGTAATTCAAGCGGAAGTTTCATTCGGCTTGGGGCGACTCGCCAGGCTCAATTTAACTCGCAACCCGGGGCGAAGTGTGCTGACAATTGGTCTCGTGGCCACCTCGAGCTTTCTGATCCTGGCGGTAAGTGCTTTTCGATTGGATACGGGTGAAGGCGGGACGGGTCGATTCGATCTCGTGGCCAGTAGCGATTTGCCGATTCACTTCGATCTGGGCACGCCCGCGGGGAGGAGCGAGCTTGGGTTTTCCGCCGAAGCGGAGGCACGGCTCGATACTTGCGGCGTGTTCTCGTTTCGTGTCGAACAGGGTGAGAATGCGAGTTGCCTGAATCTCTATCAGCCCACACAGCCCACAGTGCTGGGTGTGCCAGGGGCGTTTGAAAGCCGCCAAGGTTTCGCGTGGGCTGCTTCCGAAAAGGCGTTCGGCGAGAACCCGTGGATGGCCTTGGATTCGCGGAATGCGAAACTCGGAAATGACGAAGCCGGCCGACCGATTGTACCCGTCGTGCTCGACGCCAGCACGGCCATTTATAGTTTACACCTCAAGGGGCTTGGGTCGCGGTACATGATTCGGGATGCGGGCGGCAACGCGGTGACGCTGCAAGTCGTCGGCCTGCTGCGGAACAGCGTGCTGCAAGGCAGGCTGCTCGTTGGCGAACGGGAGTTTCTGCAGATGTTTCCCGACGCGGCCGGTTATCGTTTCTTTCTGATCGAGACTCATGCTGATAAGAACAAAGATTACGACGAGGTGGCGCGGGTGGCCGCCAGCTTGGAGTCAACTTTATCGGATGAAGGGTTCGATGCCGTCGAAGCTCGGGAGCAGCTTGCCGAGTACCTGGCGGTGCAGAACACCTACCTTTCAACATTTCAAAGTTTGGGGGCCTTGGGGCTGCTGTTGGGGACCTTGGGGCTGGCCGTTGTGCAGTTGCGAAGCGTGCTAGAGCGGCGTGGTGAACTTGCACTTTTGCGGGCCGGCGGATTTTCGGCCAGGCGGTTGGTGCGGCTGGTTGTGTTGGAGAATTTTGGATTGCTGGCCGGCGGATTGACACTGGGCTGCATTGCGGCGGTTGTTGCGCTCATTCCGCAGTGGATGCCGCAGTCGGCGGGCGTGCCGTGGCTTTCTCTGGGGATGTTGTTGGCCACGATTGCGATTGTCGGGCTGCTCGCGGGTTGGCTTGCAACGAGGTCGGTGCTGCGAGCGCCGATCGTTGGCGCGCTGCGGGGCGACTAGGCGGGAAGGTGTGGCGTGGTTAGAGTGGGGGTCGCGGGGGCATCGGGTAGTGGCGGTAGGTTCGGCCTTGCGGCCGACGCTAACGAGGGCGCTCGATCAATTGACTCTTTCGTGTGAGATATGTGATGCGGAATACGTTGCTATTGATGGCGGCCATCGCACTTACAGTTCTTTGCTGGGGCCTGTATGGCCCCACGCTTCAGGCGGGGCAGTTTGGCATGTCGACCGTAGCGGGTGTGCCTGCGCGGCTTCGGCCTTTTGTGTGCGTGGGATTGGCGTACTTTTTGATCGGCGTCATCGTTCCGTTACTGTGGCTCTACCTTCGGGGTGAAAAGGGAGAGTGGACGCTGATGGGGATCAGCTGGAGCCTGGCGGGGGGCGCGCTGGGTGCCCTTGGTGCGTTTGGAATCATTCTGGCCTTCACGTTTGGCGGCGCGCCGATCTATGTGATGCCGCTCGTGTTTGGCGGTGCGCCGGTGGTGAATGCGTTCCTCACGATCTACATAGCAGGCCGGATGAAAGAAATTGGCCCCATGTTTTTAGCCGGTCTGATTATTGTGATCCTGGGGGCGGTCGTGGTGCTCGTTTCCGCGCCGCACGGCAAACCGCACCCGCCGACGGCCGAAAAACCGACCGAAGCCACGGCGACGAAAGCAGACGAGGCGTCGGTTGCCGATGGCAAGGAGAAAGTCGATGCCAATCCCACGCTCGTCCAGTCCGCTTCCTCGGCCGTTTGGAGTTGGATTCTGCGGGTGCTGGCCATCGCCCTGGCCATTGGAAGCTGGGGTGCCTACGGCCCCGTGTTGCACAAAGGCCAAGCGGCCATGCACCACAGCCGCATGAGGCCGCTTCTTTGCGTGGGGGTGGCGTACTTTGTGATCGCGGTGATCTTACCGCACTTCTTCCTTGCAGAAATGGGCGAAGCAAGTTCCTACCTGAAGTTCGGAACACTGTGGAGCCTGCTGGGCGGCACGCTCGGCGCGCTCGGGGCGCTGGGGATCATCCTGGCGTTCAACTCGGGCGGGAAGCCTGTGTTCGTGATGCCGCTCGTCTTCGGCGGCGCACCGGTCATCAACACGTTGGCAACGATCGCCTCTAAGAACCAATGGGATCATGTGCCGCCGTTCTTCTGGGCCGGCCTGATCCTGGTCATTGCCGGAGCAGCGATGGTCCTGGTGTTGGCACCGAGGGGGGGGAGCTAGTCAAGAGCTGAGAGTCAAGAGTCAAGAGCCAGAAGGGCGAATCAAGGTTTGTCACTTGTTCTGGCTCTTGACTCTTGACTCTAAGCTCTTGACTCTTGTCTCTCACCCCAACGCTTTGTCACTGATATCTTTGCGGCACCAGCCGCCGCTGAAGCGGATGCATTTTACGGCGGTGTAGGCCTGTAACTTGGCGGCGGAGATGCTGGTGCCCAGCGCGGTGACGCCGAAGACGCGGCCGCCATCGGTAAGCACTTGGCCATCCTTAAGTTTCGTGCCCGCGTGAAACACCTTGACATCGGGCACTTTGGCGGCATCATCCAATCCGCGAACGGGCTGCCCGCGGTCGTAACTTCCGGGGTAGCCTTCGCTGGCCATCACGACGCACACGGCCGGGCGTGGGTCCCACTCGGGTGGCGCGATTTCGTCAAGTCGGCCATCGACGGTGGCTTCGAGCAGATCCACCAAGTCGGTCTTGAGCCGCATGAGCAGTGGCTGGCACTCGGGGTCGCCGAAGCGGACGTTGTATTCGAGCACTTTCACGCCCTGATTGGTAATCATCAGGCCGGCATAGAGGATGCCGCGGAATGGGCGGCGCGAGCGTTTGAGTTGGTGGACGGTGGGGACGAGGATTCGCTCCTCGACGTATTCGAGCATTTGTTCGTTGACGAGCGGCGTAGGGCAGTAGGCGCCCATGCCGCCCGTGTTGGGGCCGGTGTCGCCATCGTGGGCGCGTTTGTGATCTTGGCAGGCGGGCATTGCGATGATGGTGTGGCCATCGGTGATGGCGAGCACGCTGGCTTCTTGCCCGTGAAGGCGTTCTTCAATCACGATTTGGTTGCCTGCTTCGCCAAACTCTTTGCGGATTGCGATCCGCTCGATGGCATCGAGCGCTTGATCGCGGTTGTCGCACACGATCACGCCTTTGCCGGCGGCGAGGCCGTCGGCCTTCACGACGACGGGCATGTCGTCGCGTTCCTTGAGGTAAACGGTGGCGGCCCGAGCATCGCGAAAGACGCGGTAGTCGGCGGTGGCCACATCGGCATGGCGTAGAAGGTTCTTGCAGAAGACTTTGCTTGTTTCCAATTCGGAAGCCGCCTTAGAAGGCCCGAACGCCCGCAAGCCGGTGTGTTGGAAGGCATCGACCAACCCGGCCGCAAGCGCGGCTTCGGGCCCGACGACCGTGAGGCCGATCTCGTTTTGCTTGGCGAAATCGAGTAGCCGCTTCACGTCGGTGGCGGGGATATCGACGTTCTCGGCATCCTGAGCGGTGCCCGCATTGCCGGGGGCGACGAAAACACGATCGGCCCGGCTGCTCTGCGAAAGTTTCCAGGCGAGTGCGTGCTCGCGGCCACCGTTTCCTACCACAAGTATGTTCATGATTAGTTGTTGGCGAATGGCGAATGACGAGGTGTGAGTTGTGGGGGTGGTGGCTGTTGTTGGGTGGTGTTGGGGAGAGGGGAAAGAATGGATACGGGAGGTTTGCTGAAGGATTTAGTTTCAGGGTCACGGGAGGGCGCGTCAATTGCTGCGATTTGGGGTTTACGAGTCGTGCGATTCGGCACAGAATAATGCGGAAATCGCACACTTAGATTGTTGACGCCGGCTTCACGAGAAGTGGTGGCTCGCAGATTGAGTGAGAAACGTGGGGTGAAGAGCTTCCGCGTGGCGGTTGACAGGAAACAGGCGGTTCGATAGACAAGAGAAGGAAGATTGTGAGAAAAGTCACAATTACGTGTTTAGGCGACCCCTTGTGCTTGTAATAGGTAGCTGCGCAATGGATTTGCGTCCGTAGAGGCCGCATGCCTCTTGCTGCGAAGCCCAAATCGCTGCTAACAGGCAGGCTTTTCGCGCTCCTCTTGCCGCGCTATTCGCACGGTAGCAGGCATCGTCTTGGTGCAAGAGTAACACGATGGCTGACAAGAAATTGACCGTCGCAGAAATTCTGGCGGCCGCCCGCAAGGCGGACACCCAAGGGAGCGGTGCCCCCACGGCAAAAGAAGAAGCATCTTCGCCGAGCGAGCCTTCGGCCCCGCCCTCTGGCGAGTCGGCTGAAGCGGCACCCGCGGCTCCTTCCGCCCCCGCGAAGGGGACGCCACCGAAGAAGGCCGCGGCGGGAGGCGGTCGGCCGAGTGTTGCCGAGATGCTGGCGATGGCCCGCGCTGGAAAGCAAGGTGGCGAAGCCGCCGAAGCGCCCGTTGCGAAGCCGGCTGCCAAGCCGGCGGTCCCCGCTGCAAAAGCGGCATCCCCCGCCAAGAAAGAGGCTGCGGCGGCGAAGTCGGCACCGATCGATACGCAAAGTATCTTGTCCGCCGCGCGAAAGGGTACGAAGCCTGGGCCGATGACGAAGGCGGAAGCGGAGGCGAAAGCCGCGACGGCGGTGGGCGATGCCGCAAAGAAGGCGAAGGCGAAGGAAGCGATCGTTGTACCGCCGATGCCGGTGAAGCCGGGCTACGCCAAGCCGGGCACTGCCAAGGCAGGCAAGGAGCAGGTGGGTGAGCGGCGTGCGTTTTTGTTCGGGATGTCGGCATTGGCGGTTGGGTTCACGGCACTAAGCGCGTCCTTTGCCGCTTGGACGTTTGCTTCGATTCGGTTCATGTTCCCGAATATTTTGCGCGAGCCGCCAAGCCGGTTCAGTGTGGGTACCCCGGATAAGTTCCCGGCTGGGCAGGTGGAGGAGCGATTCAAGGCTCAGTTTGGCGTGTGGATCGTGAATACGGAATACAACGGTCAGCAGCAAATTGTGGCGTTGAGGACGGTGTGTACGCATCTCGGTTGTACGCCGAATTGGCTTGAGGCCGAGCAGAAGTTTAAGTGCCCCTGCCACGGCAGTGGTTTTTACAAGGATGGGATCAACTTTGAAGGCCCCGCGCCGCGGCCGCTGGAGCGATATGCGATTCAATTTGCGAGCGACGGCTCGATCGAGGTCGATAAGAGCCGCATGTTCCAAGAAGAGATGGGGCAATGGAACGATCCGGCGTGCTATATCCCTGTTTAGGAATGTTCGGTTCTTGGTTTTCGGGCAAACAGTAGGTTTCATTTTATCCCGTTTACTAATATCCTTTTGAGCAATTCATTTTCGCATTTAGCCACAGAGGTTACAGAGAACACAGAGAATCTGTTTAGTTATTGAAACTTGCATGGAAAGAGAATGGCAACTCCGTGCTCCGTATCGCAGCGCGTTTGCATTGCGGCTACAACGGTGTTGGGGAAGATGTCAAGACTCCGTAACTGGGGCTCTAATTATTTCTGTGGGGTTGGGGTGTTTTCTGTGGCAGCATGGTTTGGTGAATAGCTCGATAACCTTGGAAGACACATGCCGGGCCTAGGCGAAATTATCAGGGAATCGCAGATTTGGAAGAGCATCTTTCGGCATCCGATGCCGGTTGATCGGCGAAACCGCATTGTGGTCGTGCTGACCAACTTCTTCCTGCACCTGCATCCCGTCTCGATTCGGAAACAAGGCATCGCCCTTTCGTACACTTGGTGCATGGGAGGCGTCACGTTTTTCCTGTTTTTGGTGGAAACCGTGACCGGTGTGCTGTTGATGTTCTACTATCGCCCCACGCTCGAGTGGGCGTACGCCGACATCACTGCCTTGCGCGATGTTTATTCGCTTGGCATCATGCGTGAAATCCATCGTTGGGGTGCCCACGCGATGGTGATTACCGTATGGCTTCACATGTATCGGGTGTTCCTTACGGGCAGCTACAAGCCACCGCGCGAGTTCAATTGGGTGATCGGCGTGATACTGCTGTTGCTGACGCTGCTGCTTTCGTTTACGGGTTACCTGCTACCGTGGGATCAACTGGCGGTGTGGGCGATCACGGTTGGTTCGAACATGGCGCGGGCCACCCCCGTGCTTGGGTACGAAGGGCCTGGCCACCAACTGCTCACGCTGGGGTATCCGATGATCACGATGGGTTCCGACGCGCGGTTCGCACTGTTGGGTGCCCGCAACGTGGGTGAAGAAACATTGAATCGGTTTTATATTCTGCACTGCATTGCCATTCCGTTGGCGGTTTCGCTGCTGTTGGCCATCCACTTTTGGCGAGTGCGCAAAGACGGCGGCATTAGTGGCCCCTTGTAAACTTTCGAACTGGTGAGTTGGGCAAGAGGGTTGCGTTAGAACCATGCAGGATTCATGCAGGATTTCCGTCCCCATTTGGTTTTCGAGTCCATCCCTACACAAGGAATGTCAATCGGTTGAGAGATCGCGTGGAGCATCACGAGCCTATCCCAGAACCGTTCACAAAGAGGAGGACAGGCGTATTTTGCTCCGAAGACTCTGCAAAATGAGCCAGTCCCCGGCGGTTCTGGGATAGGCTCCTTAGCGCCTTGGTTCTCGACCTTCGACCCTCGCCCCTTCCATGCACGGTCTCTCTCCCCAACAGTTCACCGAAACCGTCTCATCGTTCTTGGTGCCGTATTACGTTTCGCTGGCGGTGATGAACGGCATCGCGGCGCTATGGTTGTGGAAGGTCCCTAAGCCCACCTCGACTATTCGATTGTTTGGCATGGCGGTTCCGAGTTCGCTGGTGTGGGCCGCGGTGGCAGTTGGGTATTTGGTATTGGCCGCGTTTTCGCTGGGCGGACAATCGCTGATGCCACAAGTGCCGCAGGCGTTTCGCACGGCCGTCAATGAGCGAACCGGTCCCGTCATCTACACGGTGGGCACGACGGTGTTGCTTGTGGTGCTGTACTTGTTTCGTGCATGGTTTGTGAAGCCGACCGTGGCCTGGACGGTATGGAACCTCATGCTGTTGTTCCTGGGGCTTTCGATGCCCGATCCGAATTTTTTCGCGATCGTGGCGAAGCCCGATAACGTGCCGATTGTTGCGTTGGTTTTCTTGCTGGCCTTCTTTACGTGGCTGGCGACGGAACGAGCGGTCGAGAACGACCGGCGGATGGATGCGGGCGAGCCGCCCTTGGAGAAGCTGGACGATGAGAAAGTGCTGGTGTGGCCCGACCTGGTGTACATCGAGTTGATCTGCATGGTTGCGCTGACGGCCCTGTTGTTTTTTTGGGCGATGTGGCTACAGGCCCCGCTGGAAGAGCCAGCGAGCAGCGTGAAGACGCCGAACCCCTCGAAGGCCCCGTGGTACTTCCTCGGCTTGCAAGAGATGCTTGTTTACTACGACCCCTGGATGGCCGGCGTCGTTCTCCCGAGTTTGATCATCGTGGGGCTCATGGCGATCCCGTACATCGATTTCAACAAGCTGGGGAACGGTTACTACACGATCAAGCAGCGAAAGTTCGCTTACATCGTGTTTCAACTTGGTTTCTTGGAGTTGTGGGTCACGCTCATCGTGTTGGGGACACTGCTGCGCGGGCCGAACTGGAACTTCTTCGGCCCGTATGAGTATTGGGATGCGCATAAGGTGGAAGCGCTGAATAACGTCAACCTTTCGGAATACTTTTGGCAATGGTGGCTGGGGAAGAGCTTACCGGCCGTGCCCAAGCTGGAATGGATGCTTACCGCGTTACCGACCTGGATTTCCGGTTGGCTGCAACCGATGTCGCAGTTTGTGGCGATCCTGTTTACGCGCGAGCTGATTGGAACGTTATCGCTGCTGTTTTATTTCATCGCGTTGCCGCCGCTGATGGCCCTCACCGTGTTCCGCAAGTTTTATGAACGCATGGGTTTCATTCGGTATATGGTGCTTGCCAACCTGTTGCTGTTCATGGCCTCGTTGCCCATCAAGATGATTTTGCGTTGGTCGTTCAACCTGAAGTACTTGGTTTCCATCCCGGAGTATTTTTTCAATTTTTGATTGGGTGGCATTCAACTCGCGCCCCCGCCATTTGTGTTTGAGTGATTGGTGGTTTCGCGTTCCGGTTCGGTCGCAAAGTTTTCCTTCACGTTGCGGCTAGACGGGAGTGTAATCGTCCGTCCCAGCCCCCAGTTCCTAGCCCCCTGACCCCCGGCCCCTCCCCCATGCCCGCAACTGAAAAGACATCGCGTGACCAGGCAAAGTTGCATGTCATCTTTGCGATTTCCGCGATTGTGATGCTGGTCGCAACCCTTTGGATGATGGCCAAGGACCACAACCGTGAATGGCGAAAGTGGCAGTTGGCCGATCGTTCGCGCGAACGTTGGACGCTCGAGGCCCAATTGGCTCAAGCGAAGTTGGAAAACAGCGTGGCGTTGGAGCGATTGAAGGCCGAGCTGGCCTCGGCTCGCAGCACGAAGGTCGATGGCCAGTTGGTCGATCAGTTTATTCAGTTGGTGAAGGCCGAGGATGCGCGGCTACAAGCGGCAAAGGTGGCGGAAGTCGCCGCCAATTTTAGCAAGTTGGAGGCTGTGCGAGACAAGCTAACGGCTGCAGAAGACGGCAGCACCGCCGCGGCGGCGGCCCGGGAACAACTGATCGGTCAATTCGAGAGTTTCATTCGCGAAGCGAAGCGGCGCGAGGGGGCGTTGCTGACGAAGAAGAAGTTTGTCGCCGCGGATCAAACGGCGGCCGTGAGTGCCCGGGGCATCGCGGTTGGCGAGGGGAAGCCGACGGATGAAATTGAAGAAAAGATACGGGGATATGCGGCGCGAGTTGTCGAGCTGGACGCGGACGTTGCCGCGGCGAAGGACTATCGCATGGGCCTGGAAGGCGTGGTGAAACAAGTCCAAGCGGCAGAGTTGGAATTGCAGAAGAAGATCGCCGCGCTAGAGGTTGAGCAGAATCGCCTGCGAGATAATATCGGCACGAACACCACGACCGTCGGCGAGTGGATCAATCGCGGGCCTGTTCTCGATGCGTTGTACACGGGCAATATCAAGCTGGATCAGATATGGCTGCCCGAAATGAAGATCAACTACAACTTCAGTTTCGTGGCGCGTTACGATCGGTGCATTGTGTGCCATCGGGCGATCGACAAGACAGCGCCAGGTTCGGCTACCGAGCCGGCGTATCCGGCGATCGCGCGAGGCGAACGCGAGCGGCAAGTTCAGCTTTCGACGCCCGAGGAAGCGCCCGAGGCGGTGGCCGACAAAGGCCCGGCCGATGCGCTGGCCACGGTGTATGGCATCGTGTTGGCCCCGAGCGGGCAGGTCGATCCGTCGGCGGTGACGATTCAGGTCGTCGCGCCGATGAGCCTGGCCGCCAAGGCCGGGCTGCAGATGGGCGACATCATTCAAGAAATCGGTGGCAGCCCCATCAGCACCCAGGAGGATGTGAGGCGATCTCTTCTCGAAAAGGCGGAGTGGGGGCAACCGATCGACTTGAAGATTCGCCGTGGGCTCGATCAGCCGTTCACCTCGCACCCGCGGCTCGATTTATTTGTCGGAAGCACCAGCCCGCACAAGAAGGGCGAGATGGGTTGCACCATTTGCCACGACGGCCAAGGGAGCGCCACGGAGTTCAAGTGGGCTTCGCACACGCCCAATGATCCGCATCAGGCTTTGGATTGGACTCGTAATCATGGTTGGTTCAACAACCATCATTGGATATTCCCGATGACGCCCGACCGCTTCATCGAGAGCAATTGTTTGAAGTGTCACCACGAAGTGGTCGACCTGATGCCGAGTGAGCGATTTCCGGAACCTCCCGCGCCGAAGCTTGTGAAGGGTTACGAGCTGGTCCGCGAGTACGGTTGTTTCGGTTGCCACGAAGTAGGCGGGTACGATGGCCCCGCGAAGCGGATCGGCCCCGACCTGCGGCTGGAGCCAAGCTACTCGGAGGTTGCCGCGCAGCTGCTAGCCGATCCTGGTTTGAATGATGCCGAGCGCGAGTTTGCGAAGGAACTGGTTGCGAGGCCCGATTCGAGCACGGCGCGTTCCGCACTGATGCAGTCGGTTCTTGCCGATGCGAAGCCCGCCAAGAGCGATGCGGAGGCCGTCGCTGGGGCCGAGGAGGCCGCCGCGGCCAAGCCGCGTCTTACCGCCGTCTCGCATGCGTTGGCCGACGCACTCAAGGATGTCGAGGTGCCGGGTTCGTTCCGGAAGGTTGGCCCGAGCCTTCGTTACCTGAACGCGAAGGTCGATTATGCCTGGCTTTACAGTTGGATTCGCAAGCCGGCCGACTTCCGCCCGACGACGCGGATGCCGCAGTTCTTTTTGAATCACGAACACCTCGACGGCAGTCGCAAGGCGTTCAAGATTCACGACGCGGCGGGCAACATTCAGGAAATATCGGACCTTGAATTCACGCAACGGTTCGAGAACATTGAAATACGTTCCTTGGCCCAGTTCTTGCTTTCGCACAGCCAACCGTTCGAATACCTTGCGCCACCCGCTGGCGGCGTCGAGGCACCATCGCCCGAGCGAGGCAAGCACCTGTTTGAAACGCGGGGGTGTTTGGCGTGTCATTCGCATGTCGATTTCCCCGAGGTCCATGCGACCCAAGGCCCCGATCTTTCGCGGGTTGGCGCTAAACTGAACAGCGAGAAGGGCCGCAAATGGCTTTACAGTTGGATCAAGGCGCCGAATCATTATCATGCCCGCACGGCGATGCCGAACCTGTATCTCGATCTGATCGAGGAGAAGGATGCCGCGGGCAACGCCACGGGCAAGATGACCGACCCAGCCGCCGATGTGATGGCCTACCTCGTGGGTGTGCCGACCGATTGGAAGCCGGAAACGCCTGCGCCGCCCGTCGAACTTTCGGCTGATGAACGGGCTGCCCTTCAAGACCTGACTGCGGTCTGGCTTACCGCTTCGTTCCCGCGGTTGCGAGCCGAGCGTTTCGCCAAGGATGGCATCGACCCTCGACTTGCTACGAGCTTGAAAGTGGACGAACGCGTGTTGATCGGTCCGTACCGCGATGAGAACGATCGAGCGCAGCGGCAGCTCGACTACGTTGGTCGCCGATCGCTCAGCCGGTACGGTTGTTTCGGTTGCCACGATATTCCGGGCTATGAAACAGCGAAGCCTATTGGTACGCCGCTTGCGAGCTGGGGGCGGAAGGAGCCGGCACAACTGGCGTTCGAGAATATTGGCCGATTCTTGGCAACGCACGGCGAGCACATTCCCACGAAGCCGCCGGCCGCGGCTTCCGAATCCCCTGCTGCTGAAGAGCCGTCTGCCAACGACAGTTCTTCTGCCACTGAAGAGACTTCCACAACCGCCGAAAGCTCGGCAGCCGCGAGCGCTTCGGTGCCTGAGTCGCTTGCAAAGGGCTCGCCAGCCCCGCCCGAGCATGAAGCCCACAAGGATGGCTCGCATGAGGGCGGGCACGAGGTCGATCCGATTGACGAGAAGTTCGATTCGGATACGGCGTACTTTCTTCAATCGCTGAATAGCCATGAGCGGAACGGTTTCTTGTGGCAGAAGCTCCGTTTGCCGCGTAGTTTCGATTTCGAAACGACCGGCGTGAAGCGATACGACGAACGGCTACGAATGCCCAAGTTCCCGTTCACTGCGGAGGAACGCGAAGCCGTCATGACGTTCGTACTTGGCTTGACGAACGAGTCGCCAGACAGCCGGTACGTTTACAAGCCTGGGCCACGTCAGCGAGCAATTGTGGAAGGGCGGCACGTTTTGGATAAGTACAACTGCGCGGGTTGCCATGTCATCGATGTGCAGCGTTGGGACGTGGCCTTCGCCCCGGATCAGTTCGAGTCGCCTCCCACCACGAGCGACTTCCCCTTCCTGCTGCCGAATTTTTCGCCGAAAGATATCGAGGACTCGGTCAGGACCGATTCGCGGGGCCTGCTTCATGCCCAGTTATATGGAATGCCCGTGCTTGATGACATGACCGGTCAAACCCGGTTGGTGGACGAGGACGGGCTTCCGATTGAGCCTGACGACGATGAATCGCCTCGGTTTTTTGAGTTCACGCCGTATGTGCCTGCGATGGTCGGTGGCGAAGTGCGCAAGGTTGGGGTCCAGAACATCAAGATTCCGGCCACGATGGACGGCAAGAGCCTTGCCCAAGGGAAGGTGTACACGGGTTATGGCGGAGATTTGGCGAGGTACCTTTATCCTCGGGTCATCGCCCAGGAAAGGGAGCTCAACCCGAACGCCGTGCCGACCGAGGCATGGGGTTGGTTGCCGCCACCGCTTCACCACGAAGGCGTAAAAGTTCAGGCAAATTGGTTGCACGACTTCCTGATGGATCCGACGGCCATTCGCCCGGCCGTGGTGTTGCGGATGCCCAATTTCCACATGTCGAGCGCCGAAGCGAGCAAGCTGGTCAACTACTTTGCGGCGAAGTCGAACGCACAATACCCCTACGAATACAATGCGCGGCGGCGAAACGACTACCTGGCCACCAAGGAGCAAGGGCACCCGGCCTTGTTCGGCGATGCCATGAAAGTCGTCACCGATAGTAATTATTGTGTAAAATGTCACTCGGTAGGCGATTACAAGACCACCAGCGCGGTAAAAGCCTCGGGACCGAACTTGGATCAGGTGTATCGTCGGCTTCGCCCCGAGTATGTGCATCGCTGGGTGGCAAACCCGCAGCGGATATTGCCGTACACGGGCATGCCGGTGAACATACCTTACGATGCGACCGCGCCGCCGAACTTTGGCGGCATCAGCCAATCGTTGTTCCCTGGCCCCAGCGCAGATCAACTGGGTGGGGTCGTCGATCTGCTGATGAATTTTGATGAGTACGCACGCCGCCAAACGTCGGTGAAGAGTTTAGTCAAAGAACCCGCTTCCACGGAGCAACCGGCGAGCGACCAAAGTTCGGAAAATAGCCCGCCAAACAATACTTCAGCAAGCAGGTGACGTTGTTTTATCGCTGCAGTGCTAAGTCAAACCAAAATACTACAGAACACAAAAAACACGTAGGAAATGGGGCATGAATTGCGACAGAACTGCTGTAGTGCCTCTGCGCGTTGCAACGAATAGGTTGGTTCATTGAAGATGCGAACAATTTGCTCCGGCCAGTTGAGGCCTGAATACCCAATCTTCCAGTCTTGCTTGGTGTTCTTCGTGCTATTTGTGGTTCATCAACGTTTACGCTGTAGTAGTAAGAGGTTGTTTCAAGGGGTGACAACAAACTAACGTTATTACCCAGAAAATAGCAGACTTACCCAAACTGCGAGGAGTTGTTCTTGGGCGGGCATGTTGGTTATCCTTAAAGGTTGTCGGGCCGTGATGCCTGCAACTCGGTTTGTGCCATGAAGGTGAACCTGTGAGTGGTTGAGCAATTGCTCGATGAATAAAGAAAGGTGAGGTCGAACATGAGTTTTCGTGTGATGAAGTCTTTTTGTGCGTTGGTCAGTGCCTTCTCGATGATCGTGGTAGGTAGCGTTTCCGCCGAGGCGGCCGATTGGGGGACGATCAAGGGGCGGATTTTAATCGACGGGACCCCCGCTAAACCGGGGCCGCTGGATGCCAGCAAGGATAAGGTCTGCGCCGAAAAGAAGCCGGTCAATGAGGTGATCGTCGTGGGGAAGGATAACGCCCTGGTGAATGCGGTTGTTTATCTGCGGCTTTCCCCCGGAAAGAAGGTGGAAGTTAACCCGGCCTACGATGCCGAGATGAATAAGGCCGTGGAAATCGATAACAATGGCTGCGCCTTTAAACCGCATGTTACCCTGGTTCGCGTGGGGCAATCGCTGGATATCAAGAATAGCGATCCGACCGGCCACAACACGAACATTCAAGCCTTTGCCTTCAACCAAACGATTGCCTCGAATCAGAAGGTGACCGTGAAGGCGAGCACGGCAAGCCCGCTTCCCTCGCCGGTTGTTTGCAACATTCACCCTTTCATGAAGGGGTACATCCTATCGCAGAATCATCCGTACATGGCGGCGACCGGCGAGGATGGCACGTTCGAGATCAAGGATATCCCGGCAGGCAAGCACGATTTCCAATTCTGGCACGAAGCGGCTGGCTATCTCAAGGATGTTGAATTCAAGGGTGGCAAAGCCGATCGCCGTGGCCGCGCGGAACTGACCATTGCCGCGGGCCAAACGCTCGACCTGGGCGATATCAAGGTCAAGGCCAGCGACCTGAAGGTAAAATAGCGGTTGCCAGGTTGCCGGGTTCTTGCCCTTGGCGAATGGACGAATCTGCTCCATGCTTTAGCGCTGCCAACCAGATCGGTTGGCAGCGCTATTGGCTTGGGCCGGTGCATTCCGTTGCAAAGCCCAACTCTTGGGGGTTCCGATGGCCAACTTGTTCGTTGCAACGCCCATTGGCAAGTTGGCATTCCTGTCACGGTTTGTGGGTACGCGTTCCGCTTCGCGTCGCGGATAAAGCAAGAAGCCAATAGTCATTTCCACCCTCTGTTCTGTCTGTATCCTTGTATGGCTTGTGGTGGTCGAAGTGCATGACCCTTTCAAATGCTTGGCGGATACTGGCGGCTTTGTGCGTGGCAGCGGCCGGATGTGCCAAGCCGGAGCGGCCCGAGTTTCTGCCCGATAGAGCGGGGATCGTGGCGAACCAGATTTCGAGCCGTCACGAGCAGGACATTGCCGAGATACTGGGCGGGTTGTTTGGCACGCCCGATGAGCCTGTCGCCCTGCCGGAAACGGGGCTGGACCCGCGCAAGCTGGCGATGGCTGCCGGCCCCGCGCGGGGCGGCACTGAGCATGGCAAGCGGCATGGCCTGTATCGCCGCCACTGCGTTCAATGCCACGGTATTTCGGGCGATGGTAAGGGGCCGATGGCGGCGATCCTCAATCCTTATCCGCGCGATTTCCGCCCGGGCCTCTTCAAGTTCAAGAGTACTTACCCAACCGCGCAACCGACCGGCGAGGATATCCAACGAACGTTGCACGATGGCATTCCGGGCAGTGCCATGCCTTCCTTCGCACAGTTGCCGGCCGATGAGATCGCCGCCTTGGCGGAGTATGTGAAGTACCTCAGCATGCGGGGGCAAATGGAAGCGGCTCTGCAGAAGCTTGTTGCCGATGAACTGAAGCCCGAGGAAAAGTTCGACCCCGCCGAGAACCCGCAACTACAAACGTTGATCTTGGAAGGCCTGCTTGGGCCGATCGTGGAAGCCTGGCACAGCGCGGGCCGCCAGGTGATCCGTCCCCAGGAAGATGCCCTACCGCCAGACGACCGCTCGGCGGCAGAACGAGCCGCTTCGATCCAGGCGGGTCGCGCGTTGTTTTTTGGCACCCAGGCCAACTGCGCGAAATGCCACGGCCCAACCGCGCTTGGCGATGGCCAACAAGACGACTACGACACCTGGAACAAGGCCAATCACGATTTTGTTGAAGCGACCGACGGGCTGCTTGAGGAGCTGAGCGACCTGAAGCACAAGCTAGTTACGGCGAGGGGGAAGGAGGCCGAGCTTGCTCGCGACGAACTACGTGAGAAGCAACAGGAATACAACGATCGAAGAGCCGTGGTGGCAACCCTGCTCGCGCCACGGCACGTGGCCCCTCGGAATCTTCGCGAGGGTATCTACCGAGGTGGTCGGCGGCCGATTGATATGTTCTGGCGAGTATCGGCCGGCATCCCGGGTACGCCGATGCCGGGCAATGGACCCGTTTCGGAGGGGATGCCTGGAACACTCACACAACAAGAGATTTGGCAAGTGATTGATTACGTATATTCATTGCCCTATGAGCCAGCGAGTTTGCCCCCAAGGAGTTCCGACCAGATCGGCGTTGTTAGCAATTAGCTCAGGGGGTTCAGTAATTGGACTCACAGCCCCCGGCTATTAGGTTGTGATTTTATTCTTCATGGGGATTGGAATATTACCTTGGGGGCCCGATTCTTTTGATGGGTTCGGTTTCGGGTTTTGTTCCGTGTGTTGTTTGCCTCCTCGCCAGAATCTGTGGGTAGGTTTTCGGCATCGGAGCCGATTTTTGCACGGGAATTCCGCAGGATTCGTGCGATTTCAGGGCGTAGGAATTTTGCCACCGGAGCTTCGGCACAGGCTGCAAAGCCCAAAGGACCACGTTACACCCTGCTTTCCCACTTGCTTCTGGTAGGCAAACTACCCGGAATTGCAGTCGTTCGATCATTCTTTTGCCCTGCCATCCCTCAGAAAATCCAGTCGTCAAATCACCGATTCTGCCCAAACTCACCCACTGAATCTGGCGAACACCCAAAAATTGAAATCGCGCGAAGCCTAACGCGGAACTTTCAACCCGCTCCACGGCAGCGTTCGCTGCTGCGCGCGACACGCCCCCCTCACCGCTGCTCTCAAGCCCCGCCCCTCGCCGCCACAATCCCCCCCAGGACAACCTTGCCCAACCAAATCCACCCGCCGCAAAATCGGGGCCGAACAGAATTGCTCCCGTCCCCTTTACTTACACATGCAGAAAGGCCTCAAAATCGGCCTCCTTGCGAAACACGGCCTGGCGATTATTGCCCCGATTGATAACATGATAGATTAATCCAACAGCAATGGGGCGAAGAGGGCGAGGCATGGCCTCAATCTACCGGCACCGACCCAATCTGTCAATAAAATAGTTCTGACCCCTTTTCTACCCCGCCACCGGTGGCATTGCGATCACCGCATCGATCGAGATCGTCTTCGTGCTGGGCGACACCACGCTCAAATCGAGGGCAGATTAACGGCAAGTAATAATGTCGCGAAACCATTCGATGGCCAAGAATAGCCATCCACTCCCGTTGTGGCACGGACTTCAGTCCGTGCGGCCTATCCCGCGCGAACCAACTCACGGACTAAAGTCCGTGCCACAACCCCCGCGCTCCGCTCCGCGTCGCGGCTAAACACCCACCCCGTACCCAACATCCCTTCTGGCCCTCGTCCCTAGACCCTCGACCCACCAAGTGGCCAATAATTTTAGTGGAATCGTGTACCGTAGTCTGCTAAGATGCCCACACGACGAACCAGCGGCCAACAGCTCTTTGACAATTCAATCATCTCCCCACGGCAAACCCATGATTCGCAACCTGGGCCCCGCCACCGCTCCGCGCCATGCCGCCGCCGATTTCTTGCTTTCCCCCACCCCCGCGGTTAAATGTTCGCAACCAGGAGAAAAATCGCTGATTATTGCAACACCCCAACCCAAAAAAACGCTGCAATTCCCGCCAGAATCGCGCAACACCCGTCGCAAATAGCGCCGATTATTGCATCCAAAACCACGTTTCCGCACCCGTTGCAATACGCGCAATATCCCCGGCCCGCCTTCTTGTGGCACGGCCTGCCGACCGAGCCATTCGCTCGACGGAAGGCCACCCACCCCCTGCCGCTCGGCCGGCGTTCCCCCTCTGCGCCTTCGCGCCATTGCGTGAGACTCCTTCCAAAATTGCGTTTCACCTATGGCAAAAAAAGGGGGGGGCAAGAATAATCATCGTGGTGAATTCAAACTTCAAATGCGACAACGGAAAGAGCGTGAATGTGCGGCGATGTTCGAGCGACCGTCGTGGCAGCCCGAGAATTCGAGGAGCGAACTGCTAACGGCCTCGAAAATCGCCTGTTAAGTTGGCTTCCAAAGTGTTGCAATTGAAGTTTGGATTCACCGCACTGATTTGCAAACTTAGCACGAGTGGCTGCATCCCATGCGGGAATGAAGGGCGAAGCTCGAACTGCTGGCGTGAAGTTTGCCAGTCAAGGCTCAATAGGTAGCACTGCTGGACAAGTTCTCGAAACCGCCCGTGGCGGGCCAGTTGTGGCACCCGGCGTCGCGGCGTCGCGGTGTGGTATTAGGTGATCTTGGTGATACCTGGGGATGCGCACACGGGGTAGACGCCGTGCTCATCGGGGGAGGTGGGGGGGGCCATGTCCCAGGTGCAATCCTCGGGCTTTGGTTCGAGGCAATAGTTGGAGTTGGTGATATCCTCCCAGCGAATTTCTTGGCCGGTGTAGCAGGAAAGCTGGCCCATGATGGCGACCAGTGTGCTGCGAGCCATGTAGTCGCCGCAGTTGAGAGGGGAGCCGGCGCGGATGGAATCGAAGAAGGCCTTGTGTTCGGCTTCGTAAGGGCTTTTTTGTGGCCCCGTGTATCGCCACTTGTTCTCACCGGAGATCCGTCCGGTGATGGGATATGCGATCCCTTTCGAGCCTTGGATGATGCTGGAACCTTCGTCGTAACAATTTGGCGTCGTGCGGCAGAAGGCGTAGACGCGAACATCGTTTGCATAACGATAGACGACAGAATGGTGATCGAAGACATTGCCGAGCAGGTTTTGGGGGCCCGATCGGCCGCCGAGGCCGTGGCAATCGACCGGTGGAGTTTCGTTGAGAGCCCAGGTCGCGCGATCGAGATTGTGGACGAGCGATTGAGTTACGTCATCGCCGGAAAGCCACGAGAACCGATACTGGTTGCCATACTGAACTTCGAGTTCGCGAAGGTTTTTGGGCCGAACCACGTTGCCGTAGGGGGCGCGGACAAAATTCTCTTCGATGGCGACGATGTCTCCGATCTGCCCATCGCGAACGCGATTGATCGTTTCGCTGATGACCGGCGAGAATCGACTTTGCAACCCAGAGAGTACGCCCAGGTTTTTTTCCTTCGCCAATTGGCAGGCTTGTCGCACGACTTGAATGCCCGCGGGATCGATGGCATGGGGTTTTTCGACGAATACATGTTTTCCGGCTTCAATCGCGGCCTTCAAATACATGGGATGAAACTTGGCAGCGCAGGCGATGAAGACGACGTCGACACATTCGAGGACGTGCTTGTGCGCATCTAGGCCGACGAAGCAATGGTCATCATCCACGGTGACTTGCTGGGGGTGGCGTTGAGCGAGCAGCGAGCGGGCATTTTCCAAGCGATCGCGGAAGAGTTCGGCCATGGCGACGAGCCGGATACCGGGTTCGCCGGCAATGGCATCGACGATGGCGCCCGAGCATCGCCCGCCGCAGCCGATCATACCGACCTTGATGGTGTCGTTTCCGGCGGCATGGGCGCCGCGTGCCAGGGTTAGGCCGGCCATGGTGCCGAGAGCGGCGGTTTTTAGGAAATCGCGCCGTCCTGACTTGTGGGACATGGCCGGATTCGAATTTGCACTCATGGAAAGCCTCAATCAAAACAAGGGACTAGTTAGAACTAGGCTTTGTCTCAAAACCGGTTCTGGTTCGGGTAGCAGTTCGAGCAAGGCCAAGAATTCAACGATCCTCGAACACTCCCCCAACCCCTCCCTAACGAGGGAGGGGAGTTCTGAGACAACGCCTACTTTCCGGGGCGCAAAGAACATTCGTTAAGATTGGCTGCCCCGACATACAATCGGTAGCATAACGAACGGGCGACGGACCGTCAACCAACGCGGAAAAGAGTCCTGACCCCTTTTAATAGGCGTTACGTTGGGTGAGGACGACGGCGAGTGTGCGGAAGAGGATTTTGGTATCCATCCAGAGCGACCACTCGCGGATGTACTGGTGATCGCAGTTGATACGGTTTTGCATTTTGTCGAGGGTTTCGGTTTCGCCGCGATAGCCGTTGACTTGGGCCAGGCCCGTGATGCCGGGTTTGACTTTGTGTCGCAGCATGTACCCGTCGATGAGCGAGCGGTATTGTTCGTTGTGGGCCGAGGCGTGCGGACGAGGGCCGACGAGCGACATGCTTCCGCCAAGGACGTTGAAGAGTTGAGGGAGTTCGTCGAGCGAAGTGCGTCGGAGGAGTTGGCCGATGCGTGTGATGCGTTTGTCGTATCGAGTGGCTTGACGGACGTGGGAGCCATCGTCGCAGCAGGTCATGGTGCGAAATTTCCAGACGAGGATTTCGCGGCCATCGAGACCGTACCGGCGTTGCCGGAAGAAGACGGGGCCGCGTGACGAGAATTTGACGAGGGCCGCGATGAGGAGCATCGGCAGGGCGACCGCGGCAAGCAGCAGTGAGCCGAAGACGAGGTCGGCGGTGCGTTTGAGAAGGCCGTTTACGCCGTAGAGCGGGTTTTCGAAGACGCTGACGGCGGGCAGGCCGTTGATGTTCGTCCAGCGGGCGTGGAGCAACTGAAAGACGAAGAAATCGGGGACGATGTAGACGCTGGCGGTGGTATCGCCCAGTTTGGCGAGCAGGTTGCGAATGCGTTCTTCCGCCCGCATGGGGAAGGTGATGTAGATGATATCGAAATCGCCGCGACGTGCGCGATGGACTAGTTCTTCGAGGTCGCCGAGGTGTTGGCCCACATGGGTTGGCAATTTGGTCGTGCGATGTTGCGGTCGATCGTCGAAGAAGCCGGCCAACCGGAGGCCAAGCTCTGGGGCGCGTTGAACGTTGTGGGCAAGCTGGACGCCAAGTTCATTCAGGCCGCAGATGGCAAAGCGACGATTGTTGAACCCATTCAAGCGGAGTCGTTGGAGTGATTTACGGAGGAGGATGCGGACGGCCAAGATCGCGGCAGGCGTGAGGAGAATCCAGGTGAGTTTGGAAGTGTAAGAGAAGCGGCCATTCACTTGGGCGAAGAGGCCGACGCCGAGCAAAACGGGGACCGTGTAGGCCCACGTGAGGAGGACGCAAGAGATTTCGCGTCGTAGCCGGGTGCCTCGCCAACTTCGATACAAGCCGCTCAACTCGGCTACCACGTGGTAGGTGAGGATCGAAGCCGCCGAAACGGTGAGCAACTCGGGAAGCCGTGCTTCTGAGGTGTATTGGATGGCGAACCGCACCGTGCAGACGATGACCGCCGCATCGACCAACCGATGCAAGCTGTAGAACAGCGATTCGTGGAAGGAAATTCCGCGAGTAACAGACGACATGCGGTTCTCTCTGGGTTGAGGTTGCCGTAGGAGGCCGAGTTCCAGGCCGAGGGCGGCCACTGAGTGAAGACCGGGGGATAGAAGTGGGAGAACTGTAGAGCAGGCGTTGTGCCGGTGGGTCCGGTGGAACCCGCGGAAGGGGATTTTTCCCGGGGAGTTTAGGAATTCTGAGTGTGCCACGGGGTGGGGGGGCAGCCGGTTTTGTTGAGAAAAAGCGACAAACGTTTGGAACGTATGATGCGGGGAAACACCGGGTTTTTTCGAGGCAGAAGAGGGACTTTTTCGGGGAGAGAAAGGAACTTCCTGGCGGTTCGGCGCATCGAACACGAGTAGCCCGAGTGCCCGGTAGCCCCTGGTGGGCCGATGGTGTGCGATGCAGAAAATGGGGTCTTTCGCGAAAAGCCAGGTGGACCATTCTGCAAATAACTTCGTACAACAAGGGCATACGCCCCCCGTAGGCGATTGAATCGCCCCCTCCTTGATAGATTGGATAGACTGCGATGATTCGGTTGTGTTTGATTTCGATCTCATTATTGCTGCCGGTTGGCGTAACCATGTTTCAAGCCGGCACCGGCGAGGGGAGCGGCAAACCCGCTCTCGATCGCCTTCTGAAATTACAGGTGGAGAGCAATCACAAGGATGCTTTCGAGGGGCTGCGGGTACTGGCGTTAGGTAGCGATATTGGCCCCGAGGAACGTGCCCGCGCTTACAGTGCAGGCGTCGAATGCTTGAAGCAGCTCAATCGAGTCGACGAGATAGACGCCTTCCGCGAACAGGTGGTGGTTGTGGGCAAGAAAGAGTGGCGAACACTTTCGGCGGTGGCTCAATCGTACTTGGATGTGCCTCATTACGGGTACATGATCGGGGGCGAGTTTCAACGCGGGCAGCACCGCGGCGGTGGAAAGTTGGTAAACGCCAACGACCGCGACCGCGTCCTCGCGCTGCGATATTTCCGCCAGGCGATGCAGCTGGTGGAAGCGGGCGAGCGAAACGAAGCGGCCAGCATGTTGCGGAAATTCGCCGCGGGGTTGCTCGGTACGCCAGCCTGGCGGCTTCAGTTGCTGACCGATTTTGAAATTGTGCCTGACTACGGGGATGGTTGGGGCCGCGACCAAGGGCCACAGGGCGCGCCTGTGGATGCCGACGACAATCCCGTGTTCTACGAGTTGCCCAAGGATTGGGCTTCCGCCAAGAACGATGGCCAGCGGTGGCGGCACGTGCTCGAAACGATGGCCGAATGGAATCCCTCTTTGCGGAACGAAGAGCGGATGACACGTGCTCAATTTGTGGAATCGCAGTTCGGTGTGCAAACGCTGGCCGACTTTGGGATTGTGCTGCCGCCCATCGAACAGGCAGAGCGGCCAGCCGGGGAAACGGGTGGCGAAGCCGCAAGTGGCGAGAACGGCGCGGCCCCTGGCAAGAAGTTGACCAAGGCCTCGGGCGTTTGGGCGATCGATACCTTGGGCGAAGACGAAACGATCGCCCGGCTGGCCACGGGCATCAAGCGTTTCGCGCTGCCTGAAGATCAGAACTACATCAAGCTCTACCAGCAAGTTGCCGAGGATAAGTCGACACGAACGGGCGAAGCAGGGAGCGAACATGGCTTGAGCGCCCTGGAGCAGTTGGCGCAACTTTTCGAGCATCGTCGCCAGTATCCGCGAGCGGCCGAGTACTGGCGGCAGGCTGTCGAGCGTTCATCGGGCGATCGGCGGAAGGGCTGCCAGAGTCGGCTGGAACAAATCGAGGGCAATTGGGGGCAGTTTGAGTTGGCGGCCTCGCAACCGGCGGGACGCGGCGCGACCGTTGAGTTTCGCTTTCGCAATGCGAAGGAAGTCGCATTCTCGGCCCAGGAGATCAACGTGCGACAGCTACTGGATGACGTGAAGGCCTATCTTAAGACGAAGCCCAAGCAACTGAATTGGGAGGAGATGAACATCGCCGATATCGGCTATCGGCTGGTTCAATCGAAGGGCGGCAAGTACCTCGGCGGCGAGGTTGCACGTTGGAAGATGGAGCTGGAACCGCCGGCGAAGCATTTCGACAAGCGGATTAGTGTCAGCACGCCGCTGCAGAAAGCCGGTGCTTACTGGGTAACGGCCAAGGTGGCGGGGGGCAACACTTCGAAGATTATCTTGTGGCTTTCCGATACGGCGATCATCCGCAAGACGATGGAGGATAAGTCGTACTACTTCGTGGCCGACGCCGTTTCTGGCACGCCGATCGTGAAAGCCAATGTCGAGTTCTTCGCCTACCGGCAACGACATTTGGACGGCAACAACTTTCGGATCGATCTGAAGAACTTTGCGGAATTGACCGACGAGAGCGGGCAAGTGTTCTTGCCCGTTCCGGCCAAGACGAAGGACGAGGCACCGAACGAATACCAATGGCTCGCGACCGCGACGACACCCGCGGAACATCCGGGCGGCGGCAATCGGTTGGCGTACCTGGGGTTCCACAATGTGTGGCGGGGCCGATATCACGAGGCCCAGTACAACGAGTTGAAGACGTATGCCATCACCGATCGGCCCGTGTATCGCCCGGGTCAGGCGGTGGAATACAAGTTTTGGATCGCGCAGGCCCAATACGATGCCGAGGACAAATCGCCATTCGCGCATCAGGCGTTTGTGGTCGAAATCCACAACCCCAAAGGGGAGAAGGTTTTCAGTGAGACGCTTACCACCGATCGTTTCGGCGGCCTGGCGGGCAAGTACCCATTGCCGCCCGATGCCACGCTCGGTGCGTACAGCATTCAAATCGTCAATCGCGGCGGCGGATCGTTTCGGGTTGAGGAATACAAGAAGCCCGAGTACGAGGTGACGATCGAAGCGCCGAGCGAGCCGGTTATGCTGGGCGACAAGATATCGGCCACGATTCGAGCGAAATACTACTTCGGCTCGCCGGTCACGCAAGCGACTGTAAAGTACAAGGTGCTGCGAAGCGAACACAACGCCCGATGGTACCCGCCGGGCCCGTGGGATTGGCTCTACGGGGCGGGCTACCTTTGGCTGGGTGACGATTACCCTTGGTACCCAGGTTGGCGAGAGTGGGGGTGCATGCGCCCCGAGCCGCCGTGGGGTTGGCGGCGTCCCACGCAGCCTGAAGTGGTGGCCGAGCGTGAGACGGCGATCGGCCCCGATGGAACCGTGAAGGTTGAGATCGATACGGCGATAGCCAAGCAGATGCATGGAGATCAGAACCACCGGTACACCATTCAGGCCGAGGTGGTGGATTCATCGCGGCGGACGATCGTCGGCAGCGGCGAAGTGCTTGTTGCCCGCAAGCCGTTTCAAGTATTCGTGGCGATCGACCGCGGTTACTACCGCATCGGCGATGCGATCAACGCGAGTTTCACCGCGCGGCGGCTGGATGGGAAGCCGGTGCAGGGTGCGGGCAAATTGCGGCTGCTCAAGATTACGTATCAGGCGAATCCGGAGCATACGCCCGAGGAAACGGAGGTTGGCTCCTGGAACCTGGCCACGAATGATCTGGGCCAATCGCAAATTCAGTTGAAGGCCTCGGAGAAGGGCCAGTATCGGCTTTCGTACGGTGTGACCGACAAGGCCGGCCACGAAATCGAAGGCGGATACGTGTTCACCATCGTCGGCGAAGGATTCGATGGCAGCGAGTTCCAATTCAACGACCTGGAGCTCGTGCCGGATAAGAGCGATTATGCGCCGGGCGAAACGGTTCGGCTTCAGGTGAACGCCAACCGCGCCGGGGCAACGGTGCTGCTGTTCGTGCGGCCAACGAACGGGGTGTACCAGCCACCCCAGTTGCTCAAGCTCGTTGGTAAGAGCGCGGTTGTGGATATCGGCATAACGAAGAAGGACATGCCCAACATTTTCGTCGAGGCCATGACTGTTACCGATGGCCGAGTCTTTACCGAAACCCGAGAGATTCGAGTTCCACCCGCGTCGCGGATTCTCAACATGGAAGTGCAACCCTCGGCCAAAGAGTTCAAGCCGGGCGAAAAGGCCAAGGTAACGCTCAAACTGACCGACGAAGCGGGAAAGCCATTCTTGGGTTCCACGGTCGTTTCGATTTACGACAAGAGTCTCGATTACATCTCGGGCGGCTCGAACGTGGGCGATATGAAGGAGTTCTTCTGGAAGTGGCGGCGCGATCATCATCCCGCTTCGGAAACCAATCTTCAAAGAACGTTTGGTAATCTGTCTCTAGCCGGCGAAGATGGCATGGAAACGATCGGCGTGTTCGGGCACCTGGGCCTCGTGATGTCGAGCAGTCACTCTACCGATCGTGTTGATAGGTACTCGTATGGCGAGGTGCGGTTCGCCGGGGGCAGAGCCGGGGCTAATTTCTATTCACTCGGCGCAACGATGGAAGGAGCGCCCGTGGCTCCGGCTGCGCCGATGACGGCCGAAGTTGGCGACTCCATGCACATGGCCGCAGGTAAGATGGTTGCACGCAACGGGGCTCCCGGCGCTGGTGGCGTTGGCAACGAGGGTTCGCTCGCCCAGCCGACTTTGCGTAGCGAGTTTGCCGACACGGCCCTGTGGCGTGCCGCGCTCGAAACCGACAAGGATGGCCTCGCCACGCTCGAAGTCGATATGCCCCAGAATCTCACGGCTTGGAAAATCCGCGCCTGGGGCTTGGGGCTTGGTACGAGGGTGGGTGAAGGGGCGGCCGAGGCCGTGACGCGCAAGAATATCATCGTGCGGCTGCAAGCACCACGATTCCTCGTCGAACGCGATGAAGTTGTGCTGAGCGCGAATGTTCACAATTATTTGCCGACCGCGAAACAGGTCAAAGTGCGATTGGAACTGGACGGCAATACGCTGGAACTACCCACGGCTGCGGAGAGCACCGTGGAAATTCCGGCCGGTGGTGAACGCCGTGTTGATTGGCGAGTCAAAGCGATCCGAGAGGGCGAGGCCACCGTGCGGATGTTGGCCCTGGCCGACGAGGAATCGGACGCCATGCAAGTGAAGCTGCCCGTACACGTACATGGCATGCTCAAGATGGACAGCTTCAGCGGCGTGCTTCGCACGCCCGACCTGCGCGACGAGTTTGAGATTCACGTGCCGCGGGAGCGCCGCGCCGAGCTTACCAGGCTCGAAGTCCGCTACTCGCCGACGCTTGCCGGGGCTATGGTCGATGCGTTGCCTTATCTGATCGATTACCCCTACGGTTGCACCGAGCAAACGCTCAATCGCTTTGTGCCCGCCGTTGTTACGCAGCAGGTGCTGGTGCGCATGAAGCTCGACCTGAAGGCCATTCGAGAACATCGTACCAACCTGAACGCACAGGAGATTGGCGACCCTGCGGTGCGAGCCAAGGGATGGAAGCGTTACGATCGCAACCCCGTGTTCGACGACGCGGAACTCCGCGCGGTCGTGAAGGCGGGCGTCAACCGACTGCAAGAGATGCAACTGAGCGACGGCGGCTGGGGTTGGTTCAGCGGCTGGGGCGAAGTGTCCTCAGCCCACACAACCGCCACCGTTGTGCATGGATTGCAAATCGCCAAGCAGAACGAGGCGGCCCTCATCCCGGGCGTGTTGGAACGTGGCGTCGAATGGCTCAAGCGGTACCAGGCAGAGCAGCTTCGGCGGCTGGCGAATGTCGATGACAAGGGAAATGTGATCAACAAGACGAAACCCTCCAAACAGCATGCCGACGACCTCGATGCGTTCGTGTACATGGTGCTGGCGGATGCGGACTTCAAGAGCGATCCGATGCGCGATCGCCTTTACCAAGACCGTGGAAAGCTCGGCGCTTATAGCCTGGCGATGGTCGGCCTCGCGTTTCACAAGCAAGACGAAGCCGACAAGCTTGCGATGGTGATGCGAAACCTGAGCCAATTCGTGGTTCAGGATGATGAGAACCAAACGGCCTACCTGAAGTTGCCTCAAAACATTTGGTGGCACTGGTACGGCAGCGAGTTTGAAGCTCATGCCTACTACCTGAAGCTGCTGGCGGCCACCGACCCGAAGAGCGAAGTGGCACCGCGGCTCGTAAAGTACCTTATCAACAATCGCAAGCACGCTTCCTATTGGAACAGCACACGCGATACGGCGTTGGTGATCGAAGCGTTGGCCGACTACCTGAAGGCTACCGGCGAGGATCAGCCCAACCTAACGATCGAAGTGTGGGTCGACGGCGAGAAGCGCAAAGAGGCGAAGGTTTCGGCCGAGAACTTGTTCACTTTCGACGGGACCTTTGTGCTCGAAGGCGATGCGCTGGCCCCAGGCCCCCATACGATTGAGCTACGAAAGTCCGGCAGTGGGCCCCTGTATTGGAACGCATACCTTTCGAACTTCACGCTGGAAGACAACATTCGGCAGGCGGGTTTGGAGTTAAAGGTTGATCGTCACTTCTACAAGCTCACGCCGGCGGAAAAGACGATTGAAGTTGCCGGTAGCAGCGGGCAAGCGGTGAGCCAACGCGTGGAAAAGTTCGAGCGTCGAGAAATTACCGATCTCGGCACGCTAGCCAGCGGCGACCTGGTCGAGGTCGAGCTGATCGTCGAATCGAAGAACGATTACGAGTACATTTTGCTGGAAGACATGAAAGCGGCCGGTTGCGAGCCGGTCTCCGTGCGAAGCGGTTACAACGGCAACGAGCTTGGCGCCTACTTGGAGCTGCGAGACAACCGGGTAACGCTCTTCGTTCGCAACCTGGCCCGCGGCAAACACAGCGTAAGCTACCGCATGCGGGCGGAGATTCCTGGGCAGTTTAGCGCGCTGCCTACCAAGGCCTCGGCCATGTATGCCCCCGAACTGCGGGCAAATTCTGACGAAGTGAAGCTCAATATCTCCGATCGGTAGCCTTGCAACGTGGCACTGCTGACGAGCGGCTAGCGAATCGGTGGAATGAGTGGTTCGTGTGGAACAGCACGTAGGCCGGAGCAAGCGGTGCGAGAGATTTCCCATGCCGTAAGCCGCATTCGCCGCGACGTTCCGGCAGAGCGCGGTAGCCGCGCTGCCACGCACCTCTGCCGGACCTGCGCGGCGGTTACGTTGGTTGGTGGTGGTTTGCCTTTCTGCGCCGCTTGATCCGGCCTACACGATTGAGATCCGGCCTACGTTGATTGAGCACGTAGCGAGGTAGGCTGGAAGCTCGGGCGGGAATGGGTACAATCGGGGGATTGCCCATCTCAATGATCTTGCAGAAAGGACACGCCGTGAGTGTTGTTGCTGAAGAACAGATTTTGGTTGTGCCGACGTCGCTGTTCCACGAATTGGGGTATTTCCAGGGTTTCTCGCGCGAGATCGGTCGGTACTGGCCGCAACTGGTGACGGGCGACCATGTGGAATACCGGCCGCGCGGCGAGATGGAGGAAGACCCGAACTTCAAGCAGCTCATTCCTTACGCGCTTTTCCGGTGGACTGACGGCGCGGGAACGGTCCACCTGTTCGAGTATCAGCGGGGCAAGGGGCAAGGCGAGAAGCGGTTGCATGCTAAGTGCAGCGTGGGGGTAGGCGGGCATGTTTCGTCGCTCGATGCCGAGGTGGGGGAATCGCACGAGGTGTATCGCGAAGGGATGCGTCGCGAGTTGGAGGAGGAGGTCATCATCGAGACACCCTACACGGAGACGGTGGCGGGGCTGATTAACGATGATGAAACGCCGGTTGGCCGGGTGCATTTGGGAATGGTTCATCTGTGCGATGTCGAGGAGCCGCGGGTGCGGCCGCGGGAGGCCGATATTCTGGGAGCCCGCTTTACGCCAGTGGCGGAGATTCTTACGCGGCTCGAGCAATTTGAGAGCTGGTCGCAAATTGTGATGCGGGCGTTATTCGGCTGAGCGGTTGATAGACGGCGTATCCTCGCCAAGCGCACGGCTATGCCGCAAGCGGCAAGCTACCATTGGTTGGAGTATAATAACTCCAATCTTTCCCCTCATTCGCTTGCGGCCTAGCAATCGATGCCCACCGACTTGCACGAGATCGTCTATCTGGATAACCACGCCACCACGCGCGTCGATCCTCGCGTAGTGGAAGCGATGCTCCCGTATTTTGATACGAAGTACGGTAATCCGCACAGTGTCCACGAAACGGGGCGAGAAGCGCGTGAAGCGGTCGATTGGGCACGTAATGAAATTGCCCAGGCAATCGGCGCGAGCGAGGGCGAGATTTTCTTCACTAGCGGCGCTACCGAGAGCAACAATCTGGCGCTGCGCGGTGTGGCCGAACATGAGCGGCGGCGAGGCAACCATCTTGTAAGTGTCACGACCGAACACAAAGCCGTGCTCGATCCGCTGGCCCAACTCCAGCGCCGGGGGTATGAGGTTTCGCTGTTGGGCGTCGAGCAGCAGGGGGGAAGGCGAGCGGGTTGGCTTTCTCCCGAGCGAGTGGCCGAGGCGATTCGCGACGATACCTGCCTGGTGAGCGTGATGCTGGCCAACAACGAAATTGGCATCGTGCAACCGATCGCCGAAATCGCCGCGACTTGCAAGTCGCGCGGCGTGTTATTGCATTGCGACGCGACGCAGGGCGTGGGGAAACTTCCGGTCGATGTCTCGGTTATGGGTATCGACTTGATGAGCTTCAGCGCACACAAGATGTACGGTCCGAAGGGAATCGGAGCGCTTTACGTGCGGCGGCGCGATCCGATCGTCCGGCTTGAGCCACAGATCGTTGGGGGTGGTCAGCAAAAGGGGCTTCGTAGCGGAACGCTCAACGTGCCGGGCATCGTGGGATTTGCCACGGCTTTGCGATTGTGTCTCGAAGAACGACCGCGCGAATCTCGCCGTCTTGCCGAGTTGCGGAATTCGCTGGCCGCGGAACTGATGAGCCGCATTGCCGAGGCGCACGTTTGCGGGCCAGCGCTGGAGTCGGTTGACGATTGCGGCCAGCCGTTGCGACTCCCGGGTAATCTGAACCTGTCCTTCGGCAACGTGGATGGAGAAGCACTCCTGCTGGCGATGGGTAACTTGGCCGTAAGCAGCGGGGCAGCATGCAGTTCGACCGAAACCGATCCGAGCCATGTGCTCTTGGCCCTGGGGTTGAGTGTAGATGCTGCGCGCAGCAGCCTACGGTTTGGCCTGGGGCGTTTCAACGATGCCGAGGATATTGAGTTCGCGGCGAACCGAGTTGCCGAAGCCGTCGCCGTCCTGCGGCAGTGTGCAGGTTGATTCTGTTGTTTTCTCTCGGGCGATTGATGCGTATAATTGAGGTCGTCCGGGATAACGACCCCCAGGGCCGATCATTTATTGAAATTGGGCGAGTGTATTGAAAACCAGCCCGAAGCGTTAGCGTGGGGAAGAAGCACATATTCCCTCGCTGGCGCTTCGGGTTCGTGAGTCCTTGCTGCCCCGAACATGAATAACGGATCGGCCCTGTAACGACCCCCATAATTGGAGTGCAACGAATGGCTATTGTGTTAACCGAAACTGCCGCCAACGAGGTCAAGCGAATTATTGCCGATCAGAAAATCGATTCAGAAACGATGCTCCGGATCGGAGTCACCGGCGGCGGATGCAGCGGTTTTTCTTACGCGCTCGGCTTCGACAAGTCGTTTGACGAGAAGAACGACTTGAAGTTCGAGTATCACGGCGTTCCGGTCGTCGTCGATCGAAAGAGCGACCTGTATCTCGATGGGACCACGGTTGATTTCTATGAAGGCCTGGAAGCACGCGGCTTCAAGTTCGATAATCCCAATGCCGTGAAGTCTTGTGGTTGCGGCAGCTCGTTTCAAGCGTGAGATGGGTTCCGGTTGAGTGTTGAAGGTTCAGGGCTGAGGGCTGAGGGCTTCGCAGGCAACGAAGGGTTTGTTTCCGCGTTTGATTTTCGATTCTTCCGCTTGACTTCCTGGTTTATCGGCGCAGGCGTTACAGGCGGACTGGATGGGTGTTTGCTTGGATTTGCATTTCCTGGCGAATAAGCTAGGTTTTCAGTTAGGAGATAGCCCGTCTGACACTTGCGTCATTCCGGCTTGTGAAGTCAACAGTCCTCCTGCGCGAGGAACTCGTCCATGTTCAAACTCATCCGATCGTTTCTTCGAGAAGAAGACGGCCCGACGGCGGTCGAATATGCCGTCATGTTGGCGCTCATTGTGATTGCCTGCATTGGGGCAGTGAATTCGATGGCCGCGGCCACGGCCGAGAGCTTTGATACCTCGGCCGCCGAGTTGGAAGGAGTCCTCGGATAACCGGGGATTCGCATCGACTCGCTCCACTGTTCCATCAAGGGGAAATCTATCACGGCGGGTGTTCACACAATCAGCATGGCATCGCCATAGCTGTAGAAGCGATACTCTTCTTCAATGGCTTGGCGGTAAGCCTCTTGAATCAATTCCGTCCCCGTGAACGTTTGGACGAGAACGAGCAGCGTGGTGCGAGGAAAGTGGAAGTTGGTCAGCAACGCATCCGTCGCGCGGAACTCGAACGGCGGGCGGATGAAGAGATTCGTGACCCCTTGCCACGGCCCGATGAAATCGCTCGTGTGATTGTTGGAAGGGTGAGCTTCATAAGCTAGCGCCGCGGTTTCCAGCGTTCGGACGACGGTCGTTCCCACAGCAACGAGGCGGCCCCCCGCGGCCCGGGTTTGGTTCAGTTCGGTGGCCGTCGTGGTGGATACCAAGCCTCGCTCGCTGTGCATCTGGTGTTCGTCGAGCGACTCGGTTTCGATCGGACGAAAAGTGCCTAGCCCGACATGAAGCGTAACACGCGATAAGCCGATGCCGTAGGCATCGAGCGTTTTGAGCAGTTCGCGCGAGAAGTGAAGCCCGGCGGTTGGCGCGGCGATCGCCCCGGGATGCCGGGCAAAGACGGTTTGATAGGTTTCAACATCGTCATCCACCATGTTGCCGCCGCGGATGTACGGAGGCAACGGCACGCGCCCCAGCCGCTCCAGCAGTGTTTCTGTAGGTTCCTCGGTTTGAGCGTGGGCAAGCCATTGTCCGCCGGCCAGCCGTTCGAGCAGCCATAGCTTGAGGGCAAGCCGCCCCTCGCGGTCGCGGAGGCTGATGGTTTCGCCGGGTTCGAGCCGCCCGCGTGTCTTGCAGAGGATTTTCCAGTTTCCTTCAGGCGTGCTTTCCAGGTACAGTCCTTGCCAGCGGCCGCCCGTCTTGGCGCGCGTGCCGGCCAGTTGCGCGGCAAGGACTCGGGTATCGTTCAGCACAAGCCGATCGCCGGGTGCTAGCATCTGCGGAAGGTCGCGAACATGGTAGTGTTCGATCAATTGGCGAGCTCGATCCACGAGCATAAGCCGGGCATCGGCCCGATTCTGGAGCGGCTCTTGAGCAATCAGCCGTCGGGGCAGGTCGTATTCAAAAGGTAATTGGGAAGATGACATCGAGCACAACGCAAGAGCATGATGGGCATGTAAGTGTTGCCAGGATATCCGCAGTCATGCGAGGTAAACAAGGTGGGGCAGGCTTGCTCGATCGTTTTCAAGCTCGATCCATCGTGCATAGAAAGGAAATAACGCTCTCCACATGGAACGACAGTCTCCTGCCAATCCGGTGCCAGGAGTTGACCCGCAATTGAGCACAATCGCCCTGGCCGTTCAGAGCCCGAGCGCATTTGGATTGGGGCGCGATGACGGCACCCAGCCAAACTTGGCTAGCCCCCCCTGGGGCCAGGGGGTTCCTATGGCCTTCAGGGGAAACCCCACTTGGCTGGTGTATTCTTGTTCTGTGTCAACCAGGAATATTTAATAAGTTTTCTTTCGTGCCGGGCAGCGATTCGAGGATGGGCTTGGAATTGAAGATACAACACGATAGGGTATACATGCGTATAGAAGTTGTAGCAAAAACGGTGATTGACTCTTTGGTGAAAACGGGTATTTTCAGCAGACGCGAGTCGGTCCTCGGGATTGCAGCTGGTTGGCTCCTGTAATGACGATCTAAACCGCTCCGCTGACACACCAGGTAAGGCCTTCTGCTGGGGAGTGTTTGGCCACAGGCTCTCCTCCATCGCCGGTTCACACCACCGGTAAGCAGTCTCATACTTGGCTTCGGAGCACGGAAGCTCCGAGCAGCGGTCGGCACGATATCGAGCGATTTCGGAAGGGCCGATGCTAGCACCACCCCGGCCTGGCTTTGCAGAATCGCCGCATCAGCCGGAAGCGGTTCGTGCTTTGTTCCCACTCAATGTTTGGGTTCAACTCGACACAACCCACTTACTGCAAAGGGTTTGTGTCGAGTCGGACCCAAGCTTGAAGAGTTGTCAAAGCATTAGGTTGCATTACGGCGATAGGCTTCTCTTGTGATTTCGTTGGAAACTGCGCGGGCTTTTGGCAACATACCAAGTCGTTCTGGTAAGGGTGGCGGAGCTTTTACCGCGAGATAGCGGCACAAGAAACCGGGCGGATACTTCATCTTGCCGTTGTCTGCTTTGCCCATTTTTTGTATTTCCCGTTTTGCACAATGTCGCCCGGTTCGACCCAACATGTTCCTGTACTGGCCCGAGAGGTACTGGAGTGGTTGCGGCCGGCGGCGGGAAGTGTGCAGGTGGATGGTACGCTCGGCGGCGGGGGCCATACCCGGCTGCTCGCCGACGCGGTGGGACCAGGCGGAACGGTGATTGCGATCGATCGCGATCCATCGGCCATCGAGCGGGCACACGCAGAGTTGGCGTGCCCGCCGGTTCGGCCCGTTCATGCCAACTACAGCGATCTGCCAGAGGTGCTTAGCGAACTGGAAGTTGCAGGTGTGGATGGGATCGTGCTCGACTTGGGATTGTCGAGCGACCAACTGGCCGACCGCGAACGGGGTTTCAGTTTTCAAAGCGAAGGCTTGCTCGACTTGCGGTTTGATCGTTCGCGTGGCGAACCGGCATGGCGGTTGGTGGAACGATTAAGTGCGGAGCACTTGGCCGATCTGATCTACAAGTATGGAGAAGAACGATACAGCCGACGAATTGCGCGTCACGTTGTGGAATCGAGACGGTACGGCTCGGTGCGCAGGGCCGACGAATTTGCACGATTGGTGCGGGAAGCCGTGCCCCGAAGCCGCGACGAACGGATCGACCCGGCGACAAGAACGTTTCAGGCTCTGCGAATTGCGGTGAACGAGGAACTGAAATGGCTGGAAGTTGCGTTACGACGGTTGCCAGAATGTTTGAAGCCGGGCGGGCGGTTGGCCATCATCAGCTTTCACTCACTGGAGGATCGGCTCGTCAAGGAATCGCTTCGAGAAAATGCGCGTTTGGAAGTTCTCACCCGTCGGCCGATCCGTCCGACCGAGCAAGAGGTGTTCGTCAACCCCCGAGCGCGCAGTGCCAAGTTACGAGTTGCCGAGCGGAAACCTTTCGAAGAACAACGGGAGTAAGTGCGTTTTCGGAACGCTAGGGAAACGGCCCATTATCATCCCCTTTCAAAAAAGGGGAATTGTGGGAGCCAATACGAAGAGTAACTCCATGCCTCAAGGAGGAGGCATTACGATGGAATCTGAACGAAATCTCGGCGTTAACGAAACTCGATTCGCGCTAACGTTGTTTATCTGTTTACTCGTGGCATTTGGTTACATCGTGCTGTTGCGCGTGGGAACCTCGGGCGAAGGGGCCGTCGAGCTTCGCCCTGAGAATGCACCGGTGGAGCGAATCGTTCTAAAAGAAGAAACTCCGACCGAAGTTGATCAACCCCAGGTGGTTCCGATCGAACCAGAGGGATCGAACGTGCCGCTTGTTTCACAACGGCCAGAGTCGATCGAATCCGAGCCGCGTGGTGAATCACCGGCAGGCAGCGGCTCGCAGCGGCGGTAGCGGATCACCGTAGCCGTTAGCGGATGGTCGAACCCGGCCGGGCCGCGACGGGCGGCAACTGCTGGGGTATCGCGCCGTTGACGATCGGGGGAGGTGCAGTCGCGTTGGGGCCAGTCGGTTGTGCCGCGACTTGCCCAGTTGTGGAGGCCGTTTGCGAGTTGGCGGCCTGCTGCGAAGCGATGCTGGCCTGGGGGGTAGAAGCAGGGGCGGCCGCGTTTGCCATCTTAGTTGTTTGCAGTTTCGCCAGGGCTTCTTGCGCGGGTTGCAAGTTGGGGTTCTGCTGCAAGGCGGCCTGGAAGTAGGCGATTGCGTCGTTCGCCCGACCGCGATCGACCAACATTTGGCCGAGATTGTAGTTTGCTTCGGCCACACCGTGAACGGCGGCCAAGTGGGCAAGTGCTCGCTGATCTTCGCGCATCTCGATGAGGACGGTGGCGGCGTTGTTGCGATACAGGGGCTTATCGGGTTGAAGCTGGACGGCTTTTTCGAGCATCTGGAGCGAGTCTTGCAGTTTTCCTTGTCGGGCCAAGCACAGGCCCAAGTCGTTGTGCGCCCCAGGCAGTTGTGGGTTGGCTTGGACGACTTGCCCATAAAGGTTTTCGGCCAGTGGCAAATTGCCTTGTCGGTCTTCCATGCGAGCCGCGGCCCGCAGGACATCCGCATTGCCAGGCCACATGGTTAGCGCGCGCTGGAAGTTAGCGCGGGCGCGGGGGATGTCGTGCTGGCCCTCGCACATTTGGCCGGCAAGAATGAAAAACTCGGGGGTTGGCGGGCCGCTGGGCGTACTGAGCGACAGGGCATCGGGAGTTGCGTTGGCCGGTGGCATCGTGGGCCGGGGCGCGGAGGCCATTTTACCCTTTGACGTGAATGGCAGCGCGGGGGTCTTCGATTTCAAGTACTCGATTGGGTTTCGGGTGAAGGATGGTGATTGGGGAGCACGTGCCACAAACGGTTCTCGAACGCCTGTTGGCTTAGCCTTCGCCCACGGCCAAATGGAGTTTCCCGATTCGGCCGTTGCCGCCCGACGTTTGGCGTTGGCCAGATCGGTGGGGGTAGCCAGCGCCGCTTTACCGGCCAGAGCCACCGCGCAAAGCAGGGCGAGGAGCGTTTTCAACCAATCGTTGCGCATGGCGAGTCCTCCCTGACCAGAAAAACTCCGCGAGCTTCCCTGCCGCGGAATTGCATTATTGCTAGTGCTTTGTCTCAAAATCGGTTCTGGTATGGGTAGCGGTTTGAGCAAGGGCAAGAAGGTGACGATCCGCGAACCCTCCCCTACCCCCTCCCTAAACGGGAGGGGAGTTCTGGGACAAAGCCTCGCACCGTGGTTGGCAATGGTTCGCTTCACACTTGTTATGGGCTACTCGTCTGGGTACCGGGCACGGGTGGAAGAACGGGAGCGGGCATGGCTTGCATGAACTTCACATTTGTGGCATCGACAACCGAAGCGGGGCGTCCTTCGGAGATCAAATGGGTTTCTTCGACGTTCGGTTGCTGATCGGTAATGGCGAGTTGCATCGCATAGTTTCGAACGGCGGCCACGCGATCGGCATTGGTGGCTTCGTTCAACGTGCGTTCCACAAAGATGCTGCGTCGATCGGGCGGTGCCTGGGTCATGATCCACTGAACACGTAGCTCGCCGGCCGTTGTTAGTTGGTTTGTTGCCGGGTGGAAGTGATGGGCACCGAGCAGGTTTTGGCGTCGCCAGCCGTTGTTGATCATGATGCAAAACGGTTCATATACGGCCACGCGGTCGGCACACTGAAGTGGCCAGGGCCACATCGAATTCATGTGATACGTGCGTTTGGAGTAGTTGGCGGCATCGTCGAAAAAGACCGCCGATGCGATCCGGGCCGATCCGGCTACGACCAACAACATTACCACGGTAGCAAACGTACGGCGCATGACCGGTCACTCCTGCAAGAAGGCGCGGCTGGGTTCAGACCTACAGAGATCGTATCGACCAGTCCTTTTCGGCAACTGCGCAATCTTTGGAGGAACCGGCGTAGATTGCCACATCAACGCAGATTACGTGCTAGCTGTACCCGGCGATGATATTCGCATCAAGAAGGAAACTTGCAAGGCGTGTTGTGGGTAAGAATCTCGCTAGCAGGGGTGCAAAGTCGATTTCAGGTTCAGCGAACGATCTCGAACAGGCTGCTTCGTGAATCGGTCCAGAGAATTGGCGCTTCGGGTGGGGCGGTAGTTCGGAACTCGAACGGTTTGAGTGTTGCTAGCAGTTTCTTGTTTCGCGTCAGAACGATCCAGTCGGCAATTGCCAGTAGTTCATCTTCGTTTTGGGTGCTGTGGAGTTCCACGCAAGGCAGATCGAATTTTTCCGCGGCGGCGCGGACGACCCGTGCCAGATCGAGGTAGCGATTGGAAACATGGACGATCAGCGCGCCGTCGGCACCATCGCCCGCCGCGGTGGCAAGGCGTGCTAGGTAGATGTCGTAGGCTTCGGCGGTGAGCAAGTGGGTGGGGACGGCATCGCCGCTGAAGGCATCGAGAACAAGAACATGATACTTCGGCAATCGAGATTGACGAAGTTCTCGTTCGAGTGTGAGGCGGGCGTCTCCAAGTTTCACCTCACAGTTGGCTCCGCGGGCACGGGAATCGGCGACGTAGGTGAACCACTTGCCGCAGGTGGCCAATTCAACGACCGCTGGGTTGATTTCGTAGAACGTGAGGAAATCGCCCTTCGTGGCATAGGCGGCGAGGGTGCCTGCTCCGAGGCCGACATCGGCGATTCGGACACCGCCTGGGGGCCGGTTGCGGCGGTAGAAGTTTAGCACCCTGCCAATGCCGCTTGTCGCGCCGTAGTACGAAGTTGGTTGGCCACGGCGCTTGTCCGATGTGAATTGCGAGCCGTGCATGGTAGTGCCGTTCAACAGTACGAGTGCCGCATTCTGTGGATCGGACGCATGTCGCTCGCGAATGGCGAGGGTGCCGAAGAAGTTTCGATGCTGGTACACGAGATTCTTCTGTGCGGAGAAGAGGAACTCCGCGAGATCGAGGATCGCAAAGGCGAAGGGCGTGAGAATGAGTAGCAGCGCGATGCGTGCCAAGAGAGTCGTGATGGGCCGAGGACCAACCGGGTCAGGCGGCAAGACGGCCCGATGTGCGAGTGCATACAGAACGAAAAGAATAGCGAGAATGGCTGCGGCAAATAATCCGAGTCGCCATTCAAGGATTGTGCTGAAGACGTGCGGAGCCACAAGCGAAACGGCAATGCCGCCGACCGCCCCACCGGCCGACATCATGAGGTAATAGGCCGTGAGGTAACGTGTGTGTGGGCGAAGACGAGCAAGTTCGCCATGACACATCAGGCAGATACCGAACATTGCCAGAAACGAAATGCCGGCAGCGGCGACGAAGCCAATGTGGAAGGTCGGGCTGATGGCGGTGCCTTGATCGGATAATTGGCCTATCACCAGCCATTCCACCAAGGAGCGAAAGCATAACCCGCTTACGCCGCAATCGTAGAGCTTGATGGTGCCGACGCCGCGAGGGGTTAGCAGGCCCGTCAGGTAAATGACCGGCAGCGAAAGGGCAGCGACCGGGGTTCGGTGGTACCATTCGGGCTTGTCGAAGGCAACGATGAACGTCACCAGATAAAGCGCAAGCGGAACGATCCAAAGGAGCGGCACGACCGCCACATCGGTCGATACGTGGTTCGTGGTGGCCATCAACATGACCGAGGCCATTGCCGGTAGCAGAAGCCACAGCACGTAGTGCTGCCAGGGTGGGGTCGTGGGGGCTGAGTGGATGGCCGCCGCGTTTGGATGAAGGTGGGGAGGGGCCTCTTTGGCTATCGGCAGTGTGTCCTCATGGCCGATCTCTTCCACGGGTAAAGGGAGCGAACTGGGACACGATGGGGCGGTGTCGGTGTTCGCGGCAGGACGGTCGGCCAGGGCTACGATGCCGCACAGCAAGGCAAACAGAATAAATCCAGTCGACCATACCCATGCCTGAGTAGGCAACTCGCACGCGACCTCGAACACGAAAGGGTAGGTTAACAAAGCGAGGAGCGAACCGACGTTTGAGAGCGCGTAAAGTCTGTAAGGCGAGCGGATCGGAAAGCGACGGGCGAACCAGGCTTGCAGGAGAGGCCCGGTTGCGGAGAGGGCAAAGTAGGGAAGGCCGATCGTCGCCGCCAAAAGAACGAGGATGGCCCGCGTGGGGTCGGCATCGCCAGCGGGCTTTGCTTCTGCGGAGGGGAGAACCCGCAACATCACGACCGCGGCCACAAGAATCATCAGGTGAATCCAAGCCTGCGTGCGACGACTGAAGAGTGAATGGCTGCAATGTGCGTAAGCGTAACCGGCAAACAAGAGTGATTGACAACACAGAAGGCACAGTGTCCACACGGCCGGAGTGCCGCCGAACCAAGGAAGGATCGCCTTGCTAAAGATCGGTTGAATTTGGAACAGCAAGAAGGCACTGACGAAGATGGTCGCCGCGTAAGTGAGGGGAAGCACGCGTTGGGCAGAGTTGGATACCATCTCGTCATGGTGACATGGAACGAGAAGGTTGCCCAGTCCAGCTTGGCGAGAGCCGCGGCTTTCATGCCGGGGATTTGATGCCGGGGCTTTCGCGCTTCGTTAAGAATCGGATTGCCGCGTCTTACTTGCCACCACTCATGGCGGGGAACATTTCGTTGACCATCGTGATGGCCGCCGGACCGACGAGCACGATGAAGATCGCCGGGAAGATGAAGAGCACAAGCGGGAAGATGAGTTTGACCGCGGTTTTTGCGGCTTTTTCTTCGGCCATCTGGCGGCGACGTGTTCGCATGGAATCGCTTTGAACGCGAAGTGCCTGAGCCACGCTGGAACCGAACTTATCGGCCTGGATGAGAATGGCGGCGAGCGCCTTGAGGTCATCGACCCCCGTGCGCGCGCCGAGGTCGTGGAGCACATCGTTCCGTGCCCGCCCCATTTGCAATTGCAGGTTGCACAGGCCGAACTCCTCGGCGATCACGGCGTAGGTTTTCTTCATTTCATCGCTTACCTTGCGCATGGCCTGGTCGAGGCCCAAGCCGGCCTCCACGCACACGACCATCAAGTCGAGCGCGTCGGGCAAGCCGAAGAAGATGTTATCTTGCCGAGATTTGGTGAGGAACCAGAGAATGACTTCAGGTAGGTAGAACGCAACCCCCGCAGTGCCAATCGTATACATGACGGCTTCGCCGGTTGCACCCTTTGTGAAGAACAGTGCGCCGCCGCCTGCAACAAACCCAATGGCCAAGCAGATTGTTTTTAGCCCAAGGAAGATACTGGAAGCCGACTCAGCCCGGAAGCCAGCGTAGTTGAGCTTGGCCCGTAGCTTGCTAACATCCTCCTCCGACTTCGGTTGTAGCGGCTTCGCCATTTTTGGTGAAGCTTTTTCGAGCAGGCGGGCCATGCCGTCGGCTCGTTTCGTGACGCTGCGGGGCCCTCCGACCTGCTCGCCCCTGCGACGCGTGGGATCGCTAAAATCTTCCAAACGAGCTTCCGCTCGCGGCTTCTGATGTGAAAGTATTTCGAGCAGCACCCATGCACCGCAAGCCACGCCGCCAAAAATGGCGACCTTCGTCAACAATGGCATGCTGATTAACGCGGCAGGTAACAGGAACATGGAAGTTGGCCGTTAGGTGATGGAAGCGGGAGGGGATATGAGGAATGAGGAATGACGACTGACGACTGACGGATTGGTTTTGTAATGGATTTGTTTTAGGAACGGACAACAGTCGTGTGACGGTGGGCACCCACCATCAACTTCAACAACACCTAGACTCGAATATTCACAATCTTCCGAATCATCAGAGCACCAAAGAGTTGCGACACGATGCCACCGACGAGCATCTTCTTTCCGAGCGGATCGGTAAACAGGAGCATGAGGTAGTCGGGGTTCATGCGGTACACCACGACAAAAAGCACGGGAGGAAGTGCCAAGAGCACGATGCCCGAAAGGCGTCCTTCGCCTGTGAGAGCTTGAACCTGCCCCCAAATCTTGAACCGTTCGCGGATCAGGTTGCCGATTTTATCGAGGATTTCGGCTAAATCACCGCCCGTCTGACGTTGCAGGATAATGGCGGTGGCAAAGAACTTGAGGTCCAGGTTGGGGATGCGTTTCGTCAGGTCGTCGAGTGCTTCGTCGAGTGGTATTCCAAGGTTCTGTTCTTCAAAGGTGCGGCTGAATTCGCAGCCGATCGGGTCGGACATTTCCTGAGCGACCAGGTTGAAACCGGAGGCCAAGCTATGCCCGGCACGCAGGGCGCGGGCAATGAGTTCGAGAGCTTCGGGCAGTTGGGCTGCAAATGCTTTGAGTCGTCGCTTGCGGCGGAAAAGGAGCCAGACGATGGGCAGAATTCCGAGGCTCCCAGCCATCGCAGGCGCCAGGGCAACGCTTAGCCCCGCCACTACAGGCAGAAGAAAACCGACCCCTGCCAGGCCACCGCAAATCATGCAGAAATTCGGCACCGACAGCGAGACGTTCGCTTGTTCGAACAAGAGGCGGAGATTGAGATACCGCGAAACGAACTTTTCCAAAGCGCCCGTTTTGTCGGTTCGAATCGAGCTTAGCAGCTCGGCATAGCTGGGTTCGTCGCTCTTGGTGCCACGTGTTTTCTTGCCGCCCGTCAAAGCGCTCAGGCGTTCTTCCATCTCCGCCTCGCGATCGCCACTGGAGATGAACGCCAACGCGCCGACCAGTGCCGCCACGCCGAGGAAAACCGCACTGTAGATGATGACGGGAGTCATGGGAGAGTGGAAGTTGGAAACCAGAGGGAGGTGAGCTTCAAGATGAAAACGATTCCACGATGATCGGAACGGAATGCAGTGGGATGTCGAACGGTTAGCCGCGCATCATGACCCGTTCGCGGAAGACGCTGGCGGGGAGACGGACGCCGCTTGATTCGAGGCGACCCATAAACGTGGGTCGGATGCCGGTGGCCACGAAGTGGCCCACGGCGCGGCCCCGCTCATCGACGCCTTCTTGGACGAACTTGAAGATGTCTTGCATGACGATCGTATCTTGTTCCATGCCGACGATTTCGGTGATATGAGTTACTTTGCGAGGCCCGCCTTGCATGCGGTTTGCCTGCACGATCAGGTTCACGGCATTCGCGATTTGTTGCCGCATCGCGCGGACGGGCAATTCGAAGCCGGCCATCATGATCATCGTCTCCAAACGAGCGATGGCGTCGCGTGGTGTATTGGCGTGGCACGTTGTGAGCGAGCCTTCATGGCCGGTGTTCATGGCCTGAAGCATATCGAGCGTTTCGGCGCCGCGGCACTCGCCGATGATGATCCGGTCGGGACGCATGCGGAGACAGTTCCGCACAAGGTCGGTGGCTTTGATCTGTCCTTTGCCTTCGATATTTGCGGGCCGCGTTTCGAGCCGGACGATGTGGTCTTGCTGGAGTTGCAGTTCCGCCGCGTCTTCGATCGTTACGATGCGATCGTCATTCGAGATGAAGCTCGAAAGCGTGTTGAGCAGCGTCGTCTTACCCGAGCCAGTACCGCCTGAGATAATGATGTTCAGGTGGGCCTTCATGGCGCCTTCTAGGAGCATGACCATCTCGGGCGTTAGGCTCTTGTAGTTCAGCAAGTCTTCCAACTTCAGCGGGTTCGAGCCGAAGCGGCGAATCGTAACCGTCGGGCCATCCAGTGCGAGCGGCGGAATGATGACGTTCACGCGGGAGCCATCAACCAAGCGAGCATCGGCCATCGGGCACACTTCATCGACCCGTCGGCCAACCTTCGACACAATGCGGTCGATGATTTGCATGAGATGCTTGTCGTCGCGGAATTGAACCGACGTTTTCTCCAGGCAGCCGCCCCGTTCGACGTAAACGTTCTTAGGGCCGTTGATCATGATTTCGCTGATCGTTGGTTCCTTGAGCAGCAATTCGAGCGGGCCGAGGCCGAATGTTTCGTCGAGCACCTCTTCAACCAGGCGGTCGCGTTCGTTGCGATTGAGGTAGGTGTCTTCCGTATCGCATAGGTGCTCCACGACCAGGCGAATCTCGCGCCGAAGCACTTCACCTTCGAGTTCACCCACGCGCGAAAGATCAAGCTTGTCCACGAGCTTCGTGTGGATACGACGCTTGATATTCTCGAATTCGAGTTCCTTATCCTTTTGAGATAAGGCAGCCGGGGAGTTGGCGAGTTTCGTCATTGCAAATGATCCAATCAATCGATCGATGGGAAAGTTGTGGAGCGAGCGCAGCCGGGGCCTCGTCCGGAGGTGCGAGCACACTCGCAAGCCAAGAAAGGATAGCTTGCCCAGCAGAAGAGATAACGTGGCTGGGGCGGAAGCGAACTAGCTTAGAGGTGGGGCCGTGCCGACTGTAACGGATGAACGGAACATTGCGTGGCTAACGGCATGCGGATCGATTAGAGCGCCGCGCCGATGCGGTCTTTGCCCATCCATTTGCGAAGGGGTTCGGGGATTAGTATCGAACCATCGGGCTGTTGGAAATTCTCCAAAATCGCGATAATTGCCCGGGAGACCGCAATCGCCGTGCCGTTGAGCGTATGGACCAGTTGCGTTCCTTTTTCGCCTTTGACTTTGTAACGGATATCAAGGCGTCGCGATTGATAGTCGGTGCAGTTCGATGTGCTGGTGACTTCGCCGTACTCGCCGGCCGAGCCGCGGCCTGGCATCCAGGCTTCCAGATCGAACTTGCGGTAGGCGGGGCCGCCCAGGTCGCCCGAGGCGATATCCAGTACACGATACGGAATCC
>JADZFK010000064.1 GCA_020849945.1 Pirellulales bacterium
ACCCTCAAAAAAACAATCGCCTATGAGCAGTCCACCGAACAAGGCCCCTGGCAGCAACGCCTGAATGTGGCCTCCTGCCCCGGCGGGTTTGGAACCGTGGTCGATGGCTTGATCGAAGCCTCGGCGCGGCAAGTCTTCACGCAGCTTGTGCCACCCCAATTCGAATTGCGGCACATCCAGGCTGGCTCGAACGCCGTTCGGTTGAAGTCCGCCCGCCCCATCTCGATCGATACGGCCGCAAAGGCCCAACAAGCCCTTTGCGAAGGTTGTATGGCCTGGGTCTACATCGGCCATGGCCATGTGACCCAACTCGATCGCGTTCGCACACCCAACGGCAACCGCTCGATCCTCGCGGTAAACGACGTACCGAATTTGAAATGCGGCGGGCGATGCCCGCTCGCGGTACTGATGGCCTGCTACACCGGCGCGTTCGATTCGCAGCGGTCGTGCCTCGCCCGAGAACTGCTCCTTGCACCCGGCGGGCCTGTTGCCGTCGTCGCCGCCTCCCGCGTTTCCATGCCCTATGGAAACACCGTCTTGGGCAGCGAATTGCTGAAGGCCTGCTTTACCGATCGCCCCGAACACGCGGGTGACCTGCTACGATCGGCCTGCCGCCGAACCAACACCCCGCTCGAAGACGATGCTCTTCGCAAGTCGCTCGAGTCGATCGCCGCCGGTATCAGCCCCCAGCCCATCGATCTCGCGCAAGAACGATGCGAGCACGTTCAAATGTACCACTTCTTCGGCGACCCACTGCTCCGGCTAAAATACCCGCGCCAGAACGATACCCCGGATACCAAGCCCCTCTGAATCTGCAAATAGCCAAGCTTTGTTTCCGTACTCCCCTCCCTCTTAGGGAGGGGCCAGGGGAGGGTTCGCACATCGCCTGCTCCTTGGCCTTGCTCGAAACCCCTACCCGAACCAATGCCGCTTCTTGGGGAATAGCCTAGCGTTTCTCACAATCAAAACCACGGAGGCACCGGTGCCACGGAGAAAACCAGCAGCAAGTACCCCTACCACAATGAACGGTGGAAACACCCTGTCTCGTAGCTACGGGCGGTTGACCTTGCTTCAAACGATCTCTTGGCTTGTTCTCCGTGACCTCTGTGTGCTCCGTGGTGAGAAATCCGGAATAGCCTAGCGTTTCCGAAGGGTGCCGATCGCGCCGATCATGCTGAACAATGCCGCGCCCAGCATCGCGGGTTCGGGCACAACGATCTGCGAGAAGGATTGATCGATCACCGTGGCGCGGGCCGGTAGGATGCTGTTAGCATCGGCATAGGCGAAAACATCCTTTGTAACGTGCAGCCGCGTAAGTGTCGGGTCAAACTCGGTCCAATCGCTGCTCTTCGTGCCGCCAGCGCCAATCGTGGAAACATACGCATTCATGCTCTGGTTCGATTCCAGAAACGACTCATCCACGATGAATGCCGAGTTAGGCCCAACGCCGTAACCATTCAAAAAGAGATGAGCATCGCTGATCCGATAGCCCTCCTGCAATGCGCCCGGTTCAATATCCACAATGAACCGAATCAGGGCATCCGAGGGGCCACCGCCTGGCATATCCATAAACGTACCGTGGAAGCTAACGCCCCAATTGCCATCGGGGTCCTTGAAACCCAGCACTTGCACATTCACGGCGTTCGGCATGTCGCCTATGAACGAGTAGTTGAATCCCGAGAAGAGCTTATCGCCAACTTGCACACCCGGCACTTCGCCCGAAACCAGGTCGGCAAGACTCACCGAACCGGCCGAGTTCACGCCATTCGTGGGCGTCAGGTCGATAAACGCGGCCTGCAAGGGTAGCGCCAACCCAAGCGTCATACACGCCAGAATCACCGGTAGGGCAAACTTCAAAGAATGATGGGGGCGTCGAAATAACATCGTGGGGGTCCTTTTCAGTTCAGCTTGCTCTCGCAGCCGCGCCACGAACGGGCGATCGATCTCGCCCACTCCGTGATGCAATCTTGTTAATTCAGTCGTTCGTAATGGCAAGTCGGTCATTGCGCAGGCTGAAGTACAAATCAGTTCTGCACCGGACGCTCTCCTGCGCCCGTTCTCGTTGCGAGAGGGTCTTTCTCGCATTTCACCAGGTTGCTCCCGTAAACCGACTCGCGGTTGCCGGAGCCCGTGTGCTCGGTAGCGGTCATGAAGCCGTTCGCGTTTCGCGAGGTCGGCTCCATCACCACGCAATTCGTTTGTTTCGTCGTTGATGCATTCCACGCTTGGCAACATCACTCGACCGATTACGACGCGACCGCTTCAGAGCCGTCCGCGTCCGAAATCGTCCGTTAGCCAACTCGGGGGCCGAACCGCGCGACGCGCTGGGTCGTGCGTCGCTTTCGTCGCCTTCATGTCCCTCGAATTCGAAGTTCAATCCCGACCGCATCGTTTCGTACCTTTCCAATTAGCGTTCATTCACCGCACCCGCCTTGCTTGCGAGCGGCTTTCAATGCTGCTCTGCAACTTCAAACATGGCGCTCCTCAACGCTGTCCATCTGTCTTGCTCTGCCTGGCTCTTTCGGTCGACGTCGCAAACCATACAACACCGACCAGACCGGTTTATCCATCAGGCGAACGAACGGGCTGGTTCCCCAGTTTGTTGACAATTCGCCTCGCCTCGCCGCACAGCAAGGCCATATCGCTTTCGCGGTCCACACCCGGCAAGTACATCCACACTCCCAACTGTCGCGACCACAACTCGCCTGTTGGATCCTCGGGCTTGCCACACACGGCCAACAGCAGCCCTTGTCTGCCCGAAAGCCGTTCGACAAACTCCTTCAACACGCATTCCTTGTCGGCTCCAACGCTCTGCAAATCGATCAGGGCCAAATCGATGCGATTGCGGATCGATTGGCGGTTCGCATCGTCGGCCGTGGTGCATACAACGGTTTCCCAATCTTCTTCTTGGGCCGCTCGAACCCACCGCTGAGCACGATGCGGCGAACTCGACACAATGAGGCATGTGTGGAGCGCAACAGCCGATCGACGCACCAGCGGTACCGCCGACCTCGGCGAGGCAGCGATGGCCGGCATGCTCCAGTTGCTTTCACTCATCGAAGTAGCCCATCCAAATTCATGCTCTTGCCGCTCGCGCGATCACGGCCATCCACGCCGTAACCGCCATAACGGCGATCGCCTAATCCATGCCCTCATGTTGTTTCTCCTCCGCCATTCCACGCGATCCGGTCGCGCTCCCACATCGCTCAACGCTCAACGCACTCCAATCGGCACCCACGACTCTTCCTGGCTCGCAGTCACCTCGCGACCAGTCGCGCCACGCTTCCAGTCGACCACGCTTTGCGGCTTCCGAATCGTGTGCATGGTCTTACGCCTGCAAGCCCGTGGCATCCAACGGTGGCGAAGCAACGCGTGCCGGGCGCATACGCACCCACGCTCTGTGCCTCGCGCACTCGCCCTGGCGCACAAACTTAGCGGCCAACGCAAGCCCCGAGCCGTGCGGGCAAAATCCCCGTACTGCTACCAAGCCAGCTTGCGCCGCCGACGCCGATGAATGCCATTGAACGATTGCGGTGCTTTGCCACGTCGCCTATTCATGGTCGGCCGCCGACGCTGAATCGATTCAAATCGCTCAGTCGATCGAAAACCTTCGTTCCCGTAGTCCACGTCCGTAGCTTCGTACTGTTGCTTATGGCTCATTGATCCGTTTCCTTTCCCCGAGTCGCACCCCGTGCTGGGGGTCGCGATCTTCCGCGGGAAGCCTATTGATTGCGCCGCACACACCGTGCGCGCGGCACTTGGTCGCGATGCTGTAATGCGATTCACGTGCCGTTCGATGGCACCGCCCCGCAAGATTGCCGCAACGTACTTAGCGACAAGAACTTAGAAAAAATGGGGCAACGTGGTGTGCCGCATTCGAGGCCCACACCCCCTCACCAACCTGGTGAATGCCACCGCCAAACGTCGCCGTAAAGCGTTACGCAGAAATACCTTATGGCGATTCGTCACCGTCTTGGTGAAGCTTCATCAGGTTGGTGACGCATGGCACGCGGTAAGAAGAGCCGATGCGCCTTCCCAGCTATTTTTCTTCAGAATGTTTTTTTGAAATCCCCCATCATCCCCCGGGAGCGCGCGGGGGGATTTCAAATATCAATCGCAACAAACCTATTGCAGTTGTCGGAGATTCGAACCGCACACAGCCCCCGGCATACCGCTTGTGATGAAATGTCCATTCGTGTTAGCGGCGGCCGCCAGGCCGCTGTCTTAACCGGCGAGGTTCGCCACTTTGTGGTTACGTGGTTTGACTTAGCGCTGTAGTGTTAAGCGAGCCACACGTGTTAGCGGCGGCCGTCAGGCCGCTGTTTTCACCAGTAATCTCTACCACTTCTACCGAAACCGCCTGCCCACTTTCCAACAGAATCACAGCCTCAAAGCCGGGGGCTGTGTATCCAATTCCCAAGCGGAACACACGGGGGTTCGCGTCGTACGAGTTGATCGAGGGCACCGCTCAAGAGGCCGACGACATGGCAACTTCGCACCGCTCCAACAGCCCTTCTTTCCCCACGCGATGGCAAAAATCGCCGAAGCCCTCGCCTTCCTGGCGCTCTTCCTTGAAATACCGAAACAGCGGCAACAGCGTCGCTACCACTTTTTCGCTCGGCACTAAGTCTTTGTACAGAAAGTTGAGCCGATCCCCGCTCACGCGACCCCCAAGAAATAGCGAGTACTTATCCTTCGTCTTGCCCACCAGGCCGATATCCGAATTGTACGGCCGGGCGCAACCGTTCGGGCAACCGGTCATGCGTGTCGTGAACACTTCCTCCTCCAGCCCAAGTGCGGCCAGCTCGCGCTCCAATTGATCCATCAGCGTGGGAAGAATCCGCTCGCTCTCGGTCACGGCCAGCCCGCACGTCGGCAGTGCGGGGCATGCCATCGACCAACGCCGCGCCGTGCTGATTTCCTCGGTAAGCCGTACCCCGTGCTCGCGAAGCATCGCTTCCAATCGGCCACGGTCCTCGGCGGCAATATCGCAGAAAAGAATGCTCTGGTGCGGGGTAAGGCGTAGCGGCACCCGTAGCCTCGTGCAGATCTCGCGGAGCGCCGATTTGAGCTGAACCGATTCCGTATCCTTGATCCGCCCGTTTTCCACGTTTAGCCCGTAGAACCAGTTGCCGTCGCCCTGTTCGTGCCAGCCCATGCCGTCGTTGAACCCGTGGACCGCGACGGGCCTCGGCAACTCGAGCGATTCGCCGAAATACTCTTCCACCTTCGCACGAAACCGCTCGATCCCCCAATCGTTGATGAGGTACTTCATGCGGGCCAGCTTGCGGTCGGCACGATTGCCGAAATCACGCTGCACTTTCATCACGGCAATCGCCAAATCGACCGCCTTCTCGGCCCGTATGTAGCAAAGCGGAAGGGCAATCGCGGGGAACGTCTTCTTCACGCTCGGCGTAACGCCAAAACTGCCGCCCGCCACCACGTTGTAACCCACGATGTTCCAATCCTCGCACAACGCCATGTAGCCAAGGTCGTTCGCGTACAAATCGACGCTGTTATCGCCGGGAAGGCCAACCGCCAGCTTGAACTTGCGGGGAAGGTACGTCTTGCCATAGATCGGTTCCACCGGGTCATCCCCCGGCATGGGGCGGCCCGAGGGGTAATGGCTCACGTCGCTCAACTTAGTCACGTCGATGCTCTCCCCCGTCTCGCCATCGGAAACCCATATCTGGTAATAAGCGCGGGTACGCGGGTTCAGGTACTTCACAAAATCCTTCGCCAACGCGAACATCTGCTCATGCACCGGGTCGCCCTTGTAGGGGCAGGGGGTACACATCACGTTCCGCTTCACGTCGCCGCAAGCGGCCAACGTCGATAGCTGAATCTCGTTGATCCTCCGTATCGTGCTCTTCAGATTCCTCTTCAGCACACCATGAAGTTGCAGTCCCTGCCTCGTCGTAATCCGGAGCGTGCCGTTGCCGACTTCGTCGCACAAGTCCAGCTCCGCCAACAGTTGTTCGCTCGTGATCCGCCCGCCCGGAATGGCCGTGCGAACCATGAAGTTGTAGAACTTGGCATTCGCCGCGGTTCCCGCCGCGCGTGCCTCGCCGCGACGCTCCCGGTCGTCCTGCTGATAGGTTCCATGATGCTTCAGGAGCTGAACGTTGTCCTTGCCGACAAAGTCGTTGCCATCCTGCAATTCCTCCGCAATCGTCCCGCGCAAGTAGTCGCTCTGGACCTTCGCAACCTCAACCGCGCTGACTTTTTCAACGGCCACTTCCGGAGCTTTGCCATTTTGGGAATCTAACATGGATTGTTTACCAATTCGCTAAACATTGCCCAAACTACCCGAACTATCTCTGAATCATAGAAACAAACGCCTCGCAGGCCAAGATTAGCAGTCGCGGAGATTTCAGGCGTTTCAAGCGGCCTGTGAGCCAAATCAGGTGTGCGGGCAGAGCCTTTCGGCACTTATTCCACACGGCTGCCACCGACTCCGTGTAAATGAATTACAGAATTTCACCACGGAGGCACCGAGACACAGAGAATTCAGATTGGTCATTGCAAATCGGCCATTTGTCATCGGCCATTTCAGAAATGACCCAATTTCAAATGAC
>JADZFK010000065.1 GCA_020849945.1 Pirellulales bacterium
GCGGCAATTGAGCAAGGTAAGACATGGAATGGTGGAGGGTGGAAGGTGGAGGGTGGAGGCCGCCAGGCCACGCATCGCCTGGAAGAAGCCTACTTATCGAACGGAATCGTATTAGACGCTGTGACTAGGTGACAAACTCGATGGCTCTCAATCACACTCAACGAATTCCAAGTGTTGCATCAAATCGTTTGCCAACGAGTCTTGTGGTTGCACCTCGGGCGCGGATTCCAAATCGCTCATGGGAAGCGCCAACCGGAAACCAATATTGGGCCGGCGAGATAGCGTTTGGTCGCCGCTCTGGAAATGGCAGGTAGCTTGGTTCTCGAAGTAGGTGTCGTACGCGCCGCCACGGATGCTAATCACCGACTCCGCAACGTGGAGCGTTGAATCGCACAGGTCCGCCAAGCGCGTATCGGTCCATTCCCACACGTTGCCGATGAGTTGGTGGACGCCGCCAACGCTCGTGCCGCCCGAGAAATCCTCGACCGCCACGGGTTTACCCATTCCGCTGCCGTACAGGTTCGCGCGGCGAACGTCGAACGATTCGCCCCAGGGGTAGCGACGTTGCGCGATCCGCCCCGGCGCCGATTCAACGGGCCACGCCCCGGCCTTCGTCCATTCCGCGTCGGAAGGTAGCCGCTTCCCTACCCATCTCGCGTACGCCCACGCTTCGTACCAACTCACGCCGACCACCGGCATTCGCTCCTCGCCCGGCTCGTGTCGGCCGTCCGTCCAAAAACGCGGACCAGGCTGTCCCGTGAGATCAATAAAATCCAACAGCGCGGGAAGCGCCTCTTCGTCCCAATACTCCATTTGCTCGTAACCGCCCGAATCCACAAACTGTTGAAACTCCTGATTCGTCACACAATAGCGGTCAAGGTACACAGGCTCCACCTTCACCAGGTTGCGACTGACCAATTTCGGGTCCGATTCGATAGGCCCGCATGCCGAAAGCGATTGCTCGGCCAATTGCCCAAGAAGGACTCGCCCCGCGGGCACCAGTGCCATGGCCTCATCAAGCCTTTCGACGGACTGCATAACCTGCGCCGGTGTGAGGTGCTGCTTCGTTTCCGGACGCAGCAGGAGCGCGTATCGGCCCGTGCCCAACAGCTCGGCCACAAGCGTTTCCGTCGTCCGTTGGACGGGGGTATCCGCGGCATCCGCCGTACCAGTTTCTGAATGTGCCGTTCCAACTCCGCTCGCCGGGGCTAATCCCACGTGCGCTGGTAGAGGATTCTTCGAGGAAGCTTCTGAAGGCGAGAATTCCCATCGGCTGCCGCGTTTCTTCGGGCTTCCCGAGTTCCCAATCGAATCGCCCACGCCCACGTGCCATAACGCAAGGCACGCAGCAACGGCACCGCCCCCGGTCAGCCCGGGGCTTTGCCACAGGATGCCGCACAGGAAGACCGTGCCCGCGATGGCGCCGGCCATCCATCGAGACCAATCGTGGCGTGACAACGAGAATCGTTGGAGTGTGTGCATGATTGTTTACTTGGGGCGATTTCCCCCGTGACGATCGCTCGCGCGTTGTTGACGCAGCTTGTCGAATTGCTGAACGATCGATCCGAGAACAGGATTCTGCGGCGACGTGGCTTGCTTGCCAGCTTCTACCACCACGGTTTCCGACGGTACACCACCGACGACATGAGACACCGATTCCCTGAGAACAACGCCTACCAGCGATTTCTCATGCTTGACCTCGATCCGCTGTTGAAGCGAAGCGCGAAGTTCGTGTAGCTCCTCTTTCCACAGTTGCCGCTCTCGTTCGGCAGCTTGCTGGTGTTCGTACAGCGCCGCTTTCAATTCTCTTTCGCGCTCGCGCATGATTTCTAGCTCGGTGGCCGCCTCAGCGCGGCTCTTGTCGATCGTCCGCAATTCGTCTGTGCGGTTCAGCAGGTTTGTGGTGAGCGAGGTTATCTTGTCACGGGCCGCGTTCAACTCGATCAGCATCACGCCCGCGGCTTCCGATGTCCCCTGCTCATACGCCGTGCGATTGCTCTCGGCTTGCTTGCGTTCGGCTCTAATCTCCTCGCGTTCCTGCTCGATCTTGCCCCGGGCCATTCGCAAGTCGCCCCACTCGCTTTCCAGCCTGGAACGCGAATCAATCAGGCTGTTCTGTTCGTCCAATAGCTGCTGGCGCATCACCGCGACATGCTCTTCAGCACGTCGAGCTTCTTCTCGTGCCGCGCAGACCTCGGCTCGCTCTTGCTGCAATCGTTCTTGTTGCTGGCGAAACGTATCACGCTCGGTGTGCAATCGGGCTTGCTCGCCTTGCAATGCCCCGCGCTCGGCAAGAAATGCCTCCCGTTCGACACGTAATGCTGCCAGCTCCGTCTGATTCGCCTTCTTGGCCTCGTGGAGCTCTTGCCGCTCGATATCGAATGCCGAAGCGGCAGCGGTTATCTCGGCCTCGCGCCGTTCGATTTCCTCGCGATCGACCTGCAACCGTGCTCGATCCCGCGCGAGCTGTTCATTCCATTGATCCAAATGAGATTGATACGCTTCCAAGGCCGCAAGCGACTCTTGCAATTGAACCTCGACCGCGTCACGCTCGGTATGCCAAGCGCGAAACGTATCGTGCACCACACTGCCAGGATTAGCCAAGGCTAGTGTCATTCGAGTTTGGGTGCCGCCACGCCCGAACATTGCAACGCTTCGTGAGCGCGGAATCGGTTGACCCAACAGCCAAGGAAAAGAAGATCAGACAAGTGTTGGCGAGTGTAGTCCGCCAGCCGAAGCAGGGATTCTCACCCGCCATCTCAAAAATAGGTCACGATTCGCCTACCTGCAAACCGCAAGACCCCGGCCTTATTGCCACACCACCCGCGATTGGACAAGCCAAGCCCGTGCGTAGCCGCATCTTCGCTACAATCGATCCAATCCATCAACGCAACGGGACGGATGGACGCGATGGTCGGACTCTCGCTCCGAGCTTAAGGAGAAATGCCGTTTTGACTTAGCGGCGGCCGACAGGCCGCTGTTTGAGCCGAATATCTGCGCCACCTGCCCCCCCTACCGTCTTGGGTCGCAGGTTTTCCGTGCTGTTTGAACCGAATATCTGCGCCACTTGTGCGCAAACCAGTTCCGTTCGTCCAAGAGCGGCCTGATCCGGTTCAGCCTGCCGATCCTGCTTCCGCGTCCCTTCTTTTCCCGCCCCTCCGTCCATCCGTCCACATTTCTCACAATCAAAACCACGGAGGCACGGAGCCACGGAGAAAACCAGTAGCAAGTACCCCCTACCACCATGAAAGGCGGAAAACACCCTGTCTCGCAGCTACGGGCGGTTGACCTTGTCTCAAACGATCTCTTGGCTTGTTCTCCGTGACCTCGGTGTGCTCCGTGGTGAGAAATCCGGGTTAGTCCCGTCGTGCCGTCGTGGTGAACAGCAAATCACGCTGCGGCATGGTGGAAGCCCGTCGCCGATCGCCACTCAGAATTCCGCGTTGCCGGGGGTGCGCGGGAAGGGAATCACATCGCGGATGTTGGCCATCCCCGTCACAAATTGCACCATGCGTTCCAGCCCGAGCCCAAACCCCGAATGGGGCACCGTACCAAAACGACGCAGGTCGCGGTACCACCAATAATCATCCAGATTCAAGTGCTGCTCGCGCATGCGGGCTTCGAGCACGTCCAGCCGTTCCTCACGCTGGCTGCCACCAATGATCTCGCCCACGCCCGGCACGAGCACATCCATCGCTCGAACCGTTCGGCCATCGTCATTCACCCGCATGTAAAATGGTTTGATCGTGGCGGGGTAGTCGTACAAGATCACGGGTTCGCGGAACTTCTCTTCGGTAAGATACCGTTCATGTTCGGCCTGCAAATCGCTGCCCCACGCGATAGGAAACTCGAACGACTTGCCCGAGTCTTTCAGCAGTTCGACCGCCTCCGTGTAGCTGAGCCGGCGGAAGTCGTGCTCCACCACATTGTGCAACCGCTCAAGAACGGTCTTATCCACGTGGTCGGCGAACAACTGAAGGTCTTCGCCGCAATCGGCGAGCACATCGCGGCAAATGCGCTTCAAGAATCGCTCGGCAAGCGCCATGTTATCGGGCAGTTCGAAGAATGCCGCCTCCGGTTCGATCATCCAGAACTCGGCCAAGTGGCGCGTCGTGTTCGAATTCTCGGCCCGAAACGTCGGACCAAACGTGTAAATCTTCCCGAGCGCCGTGGCGTAGATTTCACCTTCCAACTGCCCAGAGACCGTGAGATAAGCGGGCCGACCAAAAAAATCTTGCTGATAATCCACCACGCCCTGCTCGGTGCGAGGCGGCTTCTCGGGGTCGATCGTGCTGACCCGAAACATCGCCCCCGCCCCTTCACAATCGCTCGCCGTTATGATCGGGGTGTGAAGGTAAAGAAATCCCTCCTCCTGAAAAAAATCGTGGATCGACTTGCAAATGCGATTGCGAACCCGGGCCACGGCCCCAAACGTGTTTGTTCGCGGCCGCAGGTGTGCCCACTCACGCAACTTCTCGAATGAATGCCGCTTCTTCTGTAGCGGATACGCCTCGGGGTCGGCCCAACCATGCACCGTCAACTCGGTTGCATGAATCTCCGTCGCCTGTTCCTTGCCGCCGCTCGCTTTCACTTCCCCCCGAACCGTCACGCTGCAACCGGCCGAAAGTTGCTTCACTTCGCTTTCGTAGTTGGTCAGCTTCGCATCGGCAACAACTTGGATGTTCGCCAAACACGAGCCATCATTCAGTTCCAGGAAGCTGAAACCTCCCTTGGAATCGCGGCGGGTTCGTATCCAGCCGCGGACGATGGCATCTTTGCCAATGGAGTTCGGGTTTCTTGCCGCTCGGACGGATAGTGTTTCTTGCATGTGTAGTAGCGTAAGGAATCGGGCACCCGCTGTCTGCGCTTCCCAACAGCTCGCCCACCCAATAGCCCCAGGCCTGCCAATTCCCGGCGGCGGCATACACCCTGACCCAAAAAACTGCGAATCCCCGGGATTCTGGCACTTGCCGAACGGACCCTTTTTAGGGCAAAATAGTGGATTCCCCCGATCGAGAAGTAGGCTCGCCGAGCCGAGGCGGGCAAAGCCCATCCGTTTTGTCCCTTCCGATATGTCGAATGCCGCTCGGCTCGCGGCAACTCCTGGAGTGGTAACGTGTCTGTTTGTATCCGCATGAAGAAGATGGGACGCTCCCATCAAGCTTTCTTCCGCATTTGCGCAACCGATAAACGTGCCCCACGCGATGGCCGCGTGTTGGAAGAACTGGGCACCTACGACCCCCGCGTTCAAGAGACCGATGCCCGCGCCATCCTCAAGAAGGAACGGGTCGATTATTGGTTGAGTGTTGGGGCTCAGCCCTCCGAGAACGTTGCCGTGCTGATCAAAAAGTACGGCACCAATGGCACCCACGTTGCCGCTCAAGAAGCCGCACTCACTCGATTGGCAGCTCCCAAGGCCGTGCCCGATCCCGGCACGCCCGCCAGCTTGCCGAAACCTAAGAAATCCAAAGAAGAGATCGCCGCCGAACAAGCCGCCGCGGCAGCCCAGGCCGATGCCCCCGCCCCCGAAGGCGTTGAAACTACACCAGCAGAAGCGTAGTTGTCGGCCGAGCGGCCCGATTCCAATACTGAACAGCAACAACAGGATCAACCGTCGCGGTCATCATGCCGCGACTTGGTGATAGAACCCCCGCCATGCGATTCGACGTGCTGACCTTGTTCCCGGAAATGTTCTCCGGCTACTTGGGTCAGAGCTTGCTGAAGCGAGCGGTGGATGCGGGAATCGTTAACGTACAAATTCACAACATCCGCGATTGGGCACAAGGAAAACATCGCCAAGTAGATGATCGCCCGTTTGGCGGCGGCCCGGGCATGGTCTTGCGTCCCGAACCGGTCGTCGAAAGTGTCGAGAACGTGCAGCAACAAGGAGATCGTCCAGGCCACCTGGTGCTCCTCACCCCGCAAGGTCGCCAACTCAATCAACGCATTGTCGAGCAGCTCGCGAACCATCACCGATTACTCTTGATCTGCGGCCGATACGAGGGCATCGATCAACGTGCGATCGACTTAATGCAACCTGACGAAATTTCAATTGGAGATTACATTTTGGGCGGCGGCGAAGTAGCCGCCATGGTCGTCCTAGACGCGGTCGCTCGCCTGGTGCCCGGCGTTTTGGGTGATGAGGAAAGCAACAAACAAGATTCGTTTTCAGGCGATCCGCCCCTGCTCGAATTCGCCCAATACACCCGCCCCCGAGAATATCGAGGACTCCAAGTGCCAGAAGTGCTCATGTCGGGAAATCACCCCGATATTGCTCGTTGGCGCGAAGAACAAAAACTGAACCGCACGCGAGAACGCCGGGCCGATTTACTCGGCGAGGATCCCGCCGAACGAAGATCAGACGTATGACACAACAAAACCGGGAATGCTATTCCCGCCCACTTGGGAGTAAAGGTATATGAGTCAACAAATCCTCGCCCTGGTTGAAAAGCCGGTTTTGAAAACCGAGGTCCCCGATTTCGCCATCGGTGATACCGTGGATGTCCACACGAAGATTTTGGAAGGCGATAAGGAACGCATTCAAGTCTTCACCGGAGTCGTCATCGCCCGCAGCGGCTCTGGCAGCCGCGAAATGTTTACCGTCCGCCGCATCGTGGCCAACGAAGGAGTCGAGCGAAAGTTCCCGCTTCACTCCCCGAAAATCGAGAAGATCGTAGTCGTTCGCAGCGGCGTCGTCCGTCGGGCCAAACTCTACTTCCTCCGCGATCGCGTCGGGAAGGCGGTCCGTCTGAAAGAACGACGACGCGACATCGAGTAGTTCGCCTCCGCTTACGCTTCCCCAGCTCGAAAGAATCGCCCTGCAGTCCGGCTTCTCGCTTCCTAACCGAACTAGAATCCTCGGCACCCACGGCAGGCGTATGTCGATCTACTCCAAGCTGCGCTCTTGGTTGAAGCCCACCCGGCCCAACGAAGGGCGACTCGGGGATCGCGGGGAAATTCTGGCCGCCCGGCACTTGGCACAACTAGGCTTCCGCATCCTCGAACGGGGCCACGATTCTCGCTACGGAGAAATCGACCTCATTGCTTTGGATGGCCAAACGACCGTTTTCATTGAGGTCAAAACACGGTCAAATCCGAACCACGGCCATCCGGCTTATGCCATCGACGCAAAGAAACGCAGTCGCCTGACTCAGGCAGCACTGGCCTACCTGAAATCGCATTCTCTGCTCGAACGCCCCGCAAGGTTCGATGTCGTCTCGGTGATCTGGCCGACCGACAATCAGAACCCCACCATCGAGCATTTCCCCAACGCCTTCGAGCCGCCAGGCTCCGGCCAGTTCTTCGCATAGCGAGTTTGCGGCCCCCCCAACGTAACCTTGCTGGCCGAAAACTGGCTCCTCTTGCTTGGGCGGTAGTCCCTGCACGGTGCCCCTAACCCGGATTTCTCACCACGGAGCACACCGAGGTCTCGGAGAACAAGCCAGGAGATCGTTTGAAGCAAGGTCAACCGCCCGTAGCTACGAGACAGGGTGTTTCCACCGTTCATGGTGGTAAGAGTACTTGCTACTGGTTTTCTCCGTGGCTCCGTGCCTTGTATGCATATAGCCGAGCCGTATCGGCTCGGCGAACTGGCATGGGCTCCCGCACCCGGTCGTCCAGCCCAGAGGGCCGGGCTATATAGAATCAACACAGCCGCCTCCGTGGTTTTGATTGTGAGAAATGTGGGCTAAGCATGGGACGATGTTGGGGCCCTCCACTTCCGGCCTAATCAGGTTACATGAAGCCCCCCTCCCAGCATGGCTTCCGCAGAGGCGATCGAGTCATCATAGCCAGAAATCTCCAGGGCCTTCCGCGCAGTTGCGCACCCCAACGCAAGCAGAAACACTCGGAAATCTCTCAGGTAACGCCCCTAACACCTACTTTCTTACTGCACATTTCTGGCAGCGAGGGTTGTTTTTCGATACAGATTCTCAATTGACTTCTCCACAACTCTCGAGCGGTACAATGTTCACTCGCCCGCTCCTGTTTTTGATTCGTCGAATCTCTTCTTCTCAGATTCAAACGGCGCGTTCTCCTGATCCTCACCCAACATTTACGACAAAGTGGGGTCCTGTTTGCAGAACAATGATTGACGTATCGGCGGAAAAGTTCTAGAATCCTCCCCCAGCCGATGCGATGGACGGCACCCTTTGGTCTTCCCCAAAGTTAGCGGTGGGCCATGCTTCCCGGAAGGAGGCCGCGCGACAGCCGACGAAACATTGGCCGTGTTTGCATGTTTGAAATCGGACATTGCGGCACACCGGAATTTCAGAGATCAAAGGTTGGAGGACAGGCACCGAACAGAGTTTACCCAGGACGACACATCTCAAGCCCCATTCGGTGAATGAATGGACTTCTGCGGGGACGAACTTAGGCGGATTGCACTCGCACCGGCGAAGCTCAACCTCTTCCTCGAGGTGTTGGGCCGGCGGGCCGATGGTTTCCACCACATGGAAACCATCATGGTCCCCATCCACCTTGCCGATTCACTCACTTTTCAACCGCTTCCCATCGCGGCTAGCGGCTCTGCCGGCCAACTCTCGATGGCGGTCAAATCTGGCTCAATCCCGCTAGAAGACAGCGATTTTTCGCTCGTGCCACGCGGGAGCAAGAACTTGATTCTCCGCGCCCTCGAACTGCTCCGGGTCCGAAGCGGATGCGAACTCGGGGGCCGCGTCGAACTCGTCAAGCGAATTCCTCTTGCCGCTGGCCTCGGTGGCGGTTCCAGCGATGCCGCCACCGCCCTGCGACTTGCCAACCACGCCTGGGGACTTCATTGGAGCACGCCACGGCTTGCAACCCTGGCTGCCGAAATTGGGAGTGACGTGCCTTTCTTCCTGGCGGGCGGGGCCGCCGTTTGTCGTGGCTGCGGCGAACTCGTCGAGCGACTGCCCGCTTTGCCCACGCTCCACTTCGTCGTGGTCAAACCGCCCGTGGCTCTCAGTACCCGCGAAGTCTATCAAACCTATGCCAATACGGCGGCCAACGTGGAAAGCCGCGTCGCCCCCGCCACGCAAATGTCCGATGTACTTAACATGCTCGTGGGGGGCACCATACAAACCTTGGGGGGGAGCCTGTTTAACCGTCTGCAAGCCGCCGCCAGCCTGCTTTCCTCGTGGGTTGAACGGCTACATCGCGTTTTCAGCGGACTCGATTGTCTGGGGCATCAGCTTTCAGGCAGCGGTTCCGCTTATTTTGGACTCTGTCGCCATGCACAACACGCACGGCGTCTCGCTACTTTTCTACGATCGCGGCAACTAGGAATCGTCTACGCCACAAGAAGTGGACCGTAGGTTGTTCGCCACAGCAAGGAGAAACGGCCATGGAGATCACCGAGGTTCGCATCAAACTCATGGAAGAGCCCGGGGAAAGACTTAAGGCGTTCTGCTCAATTACCTTCGACAACTGTTTCGTCATCCGAGATCTCAAAATCATCGACGGTTCCAGTGGCCCCTTCGTGGCCATGCCGAGCCGTAAACTCACTTCCCATTGCCCCGGATGCGGAATGAAGAACCACCTCCGCGCCGTCTTCTGCAACCAATGCGGCGTGCGGCAGCACGATACCCGTACCCCCAAAGACCCCGAGGGACGCGCAAAACTCTATGCCGATATCGCCCACCCCATCAATTCCTCTTGCCGCGAAATGATTCAGGACGTCGTCGTCAACGAGTACTTCGAAGAAATCGAACGCGCGAAGCAGCCCGGCTATGTTTCCCGCTACGATGACTTCGACCTAGAGTACAGCGAAACCATGCGCAATAAGCCCACACGGTTCGACCCCGCCCACGAGTCTGCCGCTCAACCGCACCACGCTCATCGAGTAAACCCCGGGGCAAAGAAATCAGAGTCGCCCACAGAAAATCGCTCCCGTCCAGGTACAAACCAAGATACCGGCAACCAAGCGAAAAAACAGGACGCCGAATCAGGCGACGCATTCGGCGCCGGCATTTTCTAGCAGCCCCAAACGCCATGGCTCATCTCACAGTCGCCCTGTGGTGAAATTCTCACCACGGAGGGTCGAGGGTCGAGGGCCAGAACGGATATTTTGCGGGTTGGGTGTTTAGCCGCGACGCAGAGCGGAGCGCGAGACGGCCAGCTGAAATGGCCCTATTTCAAATGGCCCAATGACCAATGACAAATGACAAATCACCTCCTCCTCCGTCCCTCCGTGTCACCGTGGTAAATGAATTGCAGGACTGAACCATGGAGACACCGAGAATTCAAATTGATCGTTGAAAATCTGCCATTGGCCATGGGCCATTTCCGAAATGACCAATACGTTTGATTTGTTCGTCACGATAGCTCCGGTCCGCAAAGCAGTAGCACACAAGATTACCATCTTCCCCTAAATCCCCAAGTCCCCCAAAAGTGTGCTTGCTCTCTGACCGATATATTCTGTGCGGTCGGTAAGGTGCGGTAATCTCTATCGCGGGCACCGGAACACCCCTATCGAACGGAGCTGCTTACGAAAAAAGCGGTGGCCGTTCTCGATCACCCGGTTTTGTCCAGCAATCAGAGGATGACCTCGGGTAGCCTCTCGCGGCTATCGGTGCGTACCGAACAGACCGAATTGGGTCTCGCACTCAAATCTTTGACAATCCATAAACATAAGGGCCTGATTCCTCATGCCGACGGAAACTCAGCTACTTTATGACTTACATTCCATACGACGTTACGTAACTCAAACTCTTTGCGAAAAGGACCAACTCGAAACCAATTCATTTCCCTTGATCGAAAAAGTGCTCGTACGTGGCGATGAACCCTGCGGGGTCTACTTCTGCCTTTACGGCCCACGATCGCTGGTCCTCACAGCGATCTGGGAGACGGACAACAACACGATCTTGTTCTATGGGTCGCGGGGTGAGCGATTCCATAAGACAAAACTGATCGGTCCGCCTAGCATCGAAGAAGTGGTGGGGGAGCCAACGGGGGAAGCGGCGGCCTAGTCAAACTGCCAAGGAAGTTGGGGCCTTGGCAGCATCAGGACGATCCAAACCGGCCCGGGCAAGGGTTTTCTCCCGGGCCGGTATTGACCGAATACGGGCAACGCTGTACTATACACAAATACACTTGCCCTTCAAGATACACGGAGGTTGGAAATGCTCGTGCTCTCTCGGAAGGAATCGCAACGCATCCGCCTGGGCGATTCCATCGTGATTACCATCGTAAAAATCTCGGGCGACAAAGTCCGTGTTGGCGTCGAGGCCCCGAACGATGTTCTGGTCCTGAGAGACGAATTAGAACCACACGACCACCCCGCGATCGCCAAGGCCCCACTAGGCTCTACCGAGAACCTCGATCTGCGGCAAACAGCCTAAGCACCGCCATCGCGTCTCACACACCGTTTCAAAAAACATAGCCCGGCCATCTATTGATGCCTGCGCTGCCAATGAACCCTTACGGGTGTTTAACCCGGAGCCAGCGGCGACGGAATTCGCAGTTCTCCCTCGCCGCTGGCTCGGGGTTAAACGACCGATGGGCCTTTAGCTGCGCAGTTTGCAATAGAACGACCGCGCTAAGTTTCATCACAACGACAGGACGAGAAGAATAGACAGTATTACAGGATTTACCCGATTGACATGATGAAAAGAATTTCGATGTGAGAAATAACAGGTCGGATCGCTGATTTCACCTTTCGGATCGATTATGAACGGCTTGATCCGGCGCCTCCTGCCGACCTGTTATCCAATCCTTTCTTCTTCCGTCCGTCGTACCCGTCGTGTCGTCGTGGTGAATAGGACCTGGCACCGCCGTACGAGAGCCCGACCAAAAAAATAGCCCGGCCATTTTGGCCGGGCAAGTAGGACGGTCTTCCAACGCGACGTCTTCGCATCGCACACACCGACCCGAAACGGGTCGGCTTTCTACTTCCGATACAGCCGCTTTCGGAGAGCTGCCGCACCGAAGTCGTCTCTTTCATCACTCGCGGTTTTGTCAGGGGCTCCGTTGTCAGAAATCCGGCTTTAGTCGCGCGGGCGAATAGCGCCCGTCAGGCCCGTGTAGTCGGCTCGATCATCGTCATGCCACAATGGTTGACCACGGCGAACCCGATCGGCCAACACTTCCAGCTTTTCACGCGTGCCTGCCGGAGCTTGGGTCGCCTTAAAGGCTTCGTCCGATTTAGGCGCAAAATCCTCATCGTGGCCGTACTTGAGGATCGCCTCAAACACATTTTTTAGGGTGGGGTCAGGCATCGCTATAAAACTCCAATAGTTCGAATTGGTTCAAAATGTCGATAAAACCGCCCGGGAAAAAGTAGTCCTAGGCGATCGGCCATCCCTTTGCCGCAATCAAGCCAGATTCCATCTCGCCGGCCAACAATACTAAAGGTGGGATATGTCTTCGGAGGGTGGCCAGCCAGCCAGTGCTTCACACTGCCTTAAACAAACGATTATTGTCGGTAGGATTCTAAAGTCAAGTTTTTTACCAGCCAGTTTTCGCCTGTTTTTCCTGCCCTGGGCCATTTGACGTAAAACCTTATGGCTTAGGCAAAAAAACCACAAAAAACCGGCTCCTTTCGACCCCAAAATACTAGGCACAACCTCCCAAAAAACCGAGCCCAACCCTCCTCCCAAGCACTGCCAAGCCACCGAAGCCCAACCCCCTCATTGAAAGGGGGCCACGAACGCGACTTAGCAAGCGGGGGAGGATCGCTTCCCAAAGTTACCCAATCTGTAGCATCTCACTGCTTTATGTATGTGGAGAGCCACGTTTTGGTTCGCGCGGAAGAGCATTTTTTCCAAGATTTTCTTCATCGTGGCTCCAATAGAGTCTAGCCGCGACGCGAAGCCGAACGCGAACCTACCAGCGAAACAGAACTATCCGGAACCAGCCCTCGACGAACACTCCAACAATTCCTCGTACCTTGGTTGGCATCCAGGGCCGATCCGTCTTCCTATCGCGGGGGCTTCAAGGTAGGTCCCGCGAGCCTAGCGGGACACGAAATGACCAACTCGGTGTCCACTTCACGAAAAAGTGCCGCTCGGCTCGCGGCACCTACTTCTCGGCCCAATGTGAATAAATGAGCGGCCCTACCCGTTTGGGCCGCGACCTTGTCAAACCTGGCCGATGCCGATAGGTTCAAGGGTTCCTCTCGGATTGCCCGAGCACGTGATCGGCTCGGCGGAAGGGTTCGAGGAGCGTTTTTCGAGAAATCTTGCGGCCAGGCCGACCGGCCAGGCCTCTCTGCCCCACCTCGATTTGTTTGCGAACATGGCATTGGTTGACGATCACTTGCGGATTGTGCTGACGGGCATTGGCCTAACCGCCCCCAATGGCAACTCGCTTTCCGAGTATCGCGACGCCCTGCTCGGCGGTCGCAGCGGCGTGCAGAAGTACGACATTCGTTACGTCGGCGAGACCCTTGCTGGCATCTGCAACTTCGACGAGCTGAAGTATCAGAAGAAGAAAGAGGTCCGCCGCGGCACCAGGGCGGGCAGCATCGGCATCTACTGCGCCCAGGAAGCGATCGCCGATTCGGGGATCGATTGGGCCAACACGAATCGCGAACGCGTGGGCGTGTACGTCGGCGTCACCGAGCACGGCAACGTGGAAACCGAGAACGAAATCTACGAAATCAAAGGCTACAACTACGATACCACGGTCTGGTCGCACCACCACAACCCGCGGACCGTGGCGAACAATCCGGCCGGAGAGATCACGCTCAACATGGGCATCACCGGCCCGCATTACACGATCGGCGCGGCGTGTGCCGCGGGCAACGCGGGGATCATCCAGGCGGCCCAAATGTTGCGGCTGTGCGAGTGCGACATCGCCCTGGCTGGCGGGGTTTCCGAGAGCATCCGCACGTTTGGAATCTTCGCCGGGTTTGCCAGCCAAGGCGCGCTGGCGAAACACGAAGACCCCACCAAAGCCTCGCGCCCGTTCGACCTGGACCGCAACGGTATCGTCGTTTCCGAAGGGGGCTGCCTCTACGTGCTGGAACGCTACGACGACGCCCGCCGTCGCGGCGCAAAGGTCTACGGCGAGCTCGTCGGGTACGCCCTCAACAGCGATGCCAGCGATTTCGTTCTGCCCAACCCCGATCAGCAAGCGCGTTGCATGATGATGGCGCTTGAAAAGGCCCGGCTTAACGCCTCGGATATCGACCTCGTCAGCACGCACGCCACCGCCACCGATAGCGGCGATAAGCAGGAGTGCATCGCCCTGCGCAAAGTGTTCTCGAACGGCTCGCAGCCGGTCATCAACAACACCAAGAGCTTCATCGGCCACGCGATGGGTGCCGCCGGCGCACTGGAATTGGCGGGCAACCTGCCTACGTTCCAAGATGGTGTGTGCCACCCGACGATCAATGTCGATCGGTTGGACCCCGATTGTGCTCTGCCGGGCCTCGCAATCAACCAGCCCCAAGAACGCAAGGGGGTACGCTATATCCTCAACAACTCTTTTGGTATGCTGGGGATTAACTCAGTCGTCATCATTGGCAAAGTGTAACCCCGCCGCGGTCCCCACAGCCGATGCCCCTCGACTCTCGCCCCGCGCCCGCCAACCCATAACCCTTGTCCCTCGACCCTCGACCAATCATGAACGCTGCCGAAATACGCGAAGAAGTGCTCGATATTCTCGCCGACATTGCCCCCGATGAAGACCTTTCCAAGCTGGACGACAACGTTCGATTCCGCGAGCAGCTCGAGCTGGATAGCATGGACTTCCTGGATATCGTGATGGAGCTGCGCAAGCGTCACCGCATTCAAATTCCCGAGGACGATTACATCAACCTCGCCAGCATGTCTAGCACGGTGGCCTACCTCGAGCCGCTGATGAAAGACATCGAGCGCCAAAATGCGTGAGGAAGGATCGAGCCGCATGAAGCGAGGAGCCGGTGACTTGGCGCAACGCCGATCTCGCCCCGCGCGCCGCGATGCTCGCCCCTCACTCCTCCGCCCATGTACGATACCCTCATTATCGGCGCCGGCATGTCGGGGTTGGCGGCCGGCATTCGGTTGGCTTACTACGATCAGCGCGTCGCGATCCTCGAACGCCACACCACGATCGGCGGCCTGAACTCGTTCTACCGGCTCCGTGGCCGCGAGTACGACGTCGGCCTCCACGCCATCACCAACATCACGCCGAAGGGCGCGAAGACCGGCCCCCTCGCTCGCCTGTTGCGGCAACTTCGCATGCGATGGGACGATCTTGCAATCTCACCTCAACTGGGGTCCGAAATCGCGTTCCCCTCGGCGCGGATCAAGTTCGATAACAACGACCGCACGCTCCGCGACGAAGTCGCCTGGGTCTTTCCGCGCGAGGCCGATCGTTTCGATCAACTCACACGCGAGATCGTCGAATACGACGACCTGGGCGAATCGCACGCAAACCAATCGGCCCGAGAAGTCGTCGGTTCGATTCTTCGCGACCCCTTGCTGGTGGAAATGCTCTTCTGCCCGCTGATGTACTACGGCTCGGCCCGCGAGCACGACATGGACTGGGGCCAATTCTCGATCATGTTCCGAAGCATCTTTCTCGAAGGGCTTGGCCGACCCGCCGCGGGCGTGCGGCTGATCCTCAAACACCTCGTCCGCAAGTTCCGCTCGCTGGGTGGCGAACTCAAGCTCCGCAGCGGCGTTCAACGTTTGGCCGTCGAGCAGGGCCGCGTCGTCGGCGTGGAACTCGAATCGGGCGAAAGGATCGAAGCCCGAAACGTCCTTTCTTCCGCCGGATGGTGCGAAACCATGCGCCTGTGCGACGACGGCCAGCCGGTGATCGGGTCACGCGCCCCGGGCCAGCTCTCGTTTTGCGAAACCATCGCCACGCTCGATTGCTCGCCCCGCGACCTGGGCCACGACCGCACCATCACATTCTTCAACGACCACGATACCTTCGACTGGCGAAAGCCCGAGGAACCGTGCGACCTGCGGAGCGGCGTCATTTGCTCGCCCAACAACTTCGCCTACGATACCCCGCTCGACGACAACACGATTCGCATCACGGCGCTCGCCAACTTCGACCGCTGGAACACGCTCGAAGAGCCTCGCTACCGACTCGAAAAACTCCGCTGGTACGACCGTATAGCCGAGTCGGCCGCCCGGTTCGTCCCCGATTATCGCGGCCACGTCGTCGATACCGACATGTTCACCCCCACGACGATCGTGCGGTACAGCGGCCACGAGAACGGCGCCGTCTACGGCGCCCCCAAAAAACAACTCGATGGCCGAACGCATCTGGAAAACCTGTTCATCTGCGGCACCGATCAAGGCTTCGTCGGCATCATCGGAAGCATCACCAGCGGCATCGCCATGGCCAACATGCACTGCCTACGCGCATGAACGCAAGCAAGGATCGGGTGCCCCCAAGTAGGGGCCGCGAGCCGAGCGGCCTTGCTAATTTCGGATTTCGGATTGCGATCCGCTGAGACAAAAACAGGTCGCCCAGTAAACCGTCAAAGGCGATGAAAGCATTGCTCGCCAACTCCTTTTCAGATCGGTGAATTCAAACTTCAAATGCGACAGACAATATCGGATTGGAGTTACGATAACAAGTAGGATGATGATGACTCCGAATGGCAATGTCCTCGCTTTCTATGCTTGTCTAACAAGTTGAGAGTGACCGGCCAATGGATAGACAGCCCCCGGCTTTGCCGGGGGTTCGCCGCAGTGTCACGATACATGAATGGCTGAACCCCCGGCAAAGAGGTTGTGGTTTATTTATTTGTCAAAACAACATGTTGCGATAGCAAACACAAGCTAGCTTCAACCGTGGTAGAAAAAGGGTTTTGACTGACAAAAAAATCACAGCCTAAAAGCCGGGGGCTGAAGGCGGTTCCAATTCCCGGACACCTTCAACTGGTTTGTTGCAATTGATAGGTGAATTCACCGATCGCATTCGGGCAACCGCAATCCGAAATCCCCCAAGTCCGCCTCGGCTCGGCGGACCTACGGGCCGACAGGGTTCCTCATCGGTCTTGTGTCCAGAAATCAAGAATCCGACCCTTTTCGGCAAGTGCCATCACCTGGGCAACTGCCTCGGCATGCGCGGGCGTTGCCGCAAAAGCGTTTAGTCCGGCAGGGTCGGCGAACGTAAGCATGAAGCAGTGCGTGAACCCGTCGTTTAGTTTCTCCGGACTATTATTCGTCCCCCACTCGAAGGCCTTCACACTCGGGCACGAGCCGGGAAGCTCCGCCAATAGTTGCTCAACCGCTTTCACTTGCTCGGTTGTCACGCCCTCTCGGAACTTGAGGAAAACGGCATGCTTCAGCAACCGGCCCTCGGCCTCTTTTGCTGGCGTGCCCCAGTAGTCGAGCACAAACGCCGTTTCCATGTGAGGCTTGAGCACTTCGACGAATGCCTTGTGCTCCTCATGCGGCAAGTACTTGGCACGTCCCGCTTCATCGGCAAAGGTAAGCAGAAAGCAGTGCGTGAAGCCGTCGGTGTAGCCGGCCGAACTTTCGTTCGTACCGCGCTGGTAACCCTGAATCTCACGAATGTTTTTCGGCAACGCATCGAAAGCCGAAACAACCTTCCGTATCTCCGCCTCGCTCGTTCCTTCTTTGAACTTCACAAATACCGCATGACGCAACACTTGAGGACGCTCCGTGGTTGGCTCGGCGCGGCAAACGACCGCAGCGACCAGAAGGCCAGCAATACTGGCGAGAAGGCTTTTCAAACGTAAGTGATACATCCTATTCATGAATCGGGCCATGCCGATTCCTCCTCTTCGAGTTAACCTGAAACAACAATTTGACCGTCAAATGCCCCACTTACACCACAACGCGGCCTACACCGCATCACGTAGCACGGACTTCCGTTCGTATCTACCACGGACTGAAGTCCGTGCCACGATTTCGCACAACGCGCGCGGGCGCTAGCGCTTGCCGAACGAGTTCCTCCGACCGAAGTGCAGCCAACTTGCAATGCCGCTGGCAAGCAGCAGGACCAGGGTCGAAGGTTCAGGCACCGCGGCCGATGTGAGCGCCAGCATCTCGCCCGAGGCAAGTGAGCCCGAACTGGCAGCCAACACGCTTGCGGTACCGATGCCGAGCGGCAACGATTCCTCGACTTCCAAGATCGCCATCGCCGAACCCGAGCCACCGTTGCCCGCGGCAACGATATCGGTCAAGAAGGTCTCCAGGTCCGTCTGGAACGTCTGGTAGGTCGGCAAGTTGGTTTCGAGAGTCGTTTGTTTCTCGGTGAGGGTATCGACCTTCTGCGTGATTCGATCCGTAATGTGGCCGATCCACAACTCAATCCGCTCCAACCGCTTCGGCGGGATGCTGTCGTCGCCTTGGTAGTTGGCCAGCAGATCGTTGAAGTAGGTCAAGTCGTCGTTGGCCATCGAAATGACATCATCCAACCGCGTGATCGATTTCTCCACGCCGCCAACGAACCAATCGTAGTGATCGGAAAGCAACTCGGTCTTGTGGACGATGCAATCGTACTCATCGGACGTGTAGAAGTCCGTAACATTCGCCACACCGTCGTCGTACTGCGTTTGCAGCGAGTCGAAGCGATCGCTGAACCTCGTTTGCAATAGCTCCGGATCGAACCAGCCCAAGCCCCAGCCCATGCCGAAGCCCACGTGGCCAAGATGGAACTCGCCAAGGTCCAGCCCATGCTCCCAAGGGCCTTCGGTGTGGTGCCTCCCCCAGCCAAGGCCCAGCCCACCGAGGCCCCAACCCTGCCAAGCCTCGAGCGGACCACCTCGAGCGTGCGCTTGCGCGATCGGAGCAACTCCAAAAACAATCATACCCAATGCCATCAAGAGTGGCTTCTTCACGGTTTGTTCTCCTCGATTCCAGAACTAGGACGAGAAACCCATGCGCGTTGCCGGCCCGCGGAGTGACAACGATACGACCGTCCGGCGCACACCGATCACCTCAGCCCCAACATCAATTAGACCGCGACGGGTAACGTTGTCAATGGTTGCGATCGGGCGATCTGAGACATGCCGTGTTTCATGCCAGGAACGCTTCCAAGTTGGACCTGCAAGTAGGTCCCGCGAGCCGAGCGGGACTCAGATCGTCCAAATCTGGAAGCCACCCTGGAAGAGCGTGTCGCGGGACTTACGCCACTTCCTCACTGCTCAGCTGGAGTTGCGAATGGGTTCTGGTCGTCAGGACCAATCACTTTTTGCAATTGGCCAATTGGCGTGGGCGGCGACGCCAAATTCACGCAAACTTCGAGTACAGTTGGAAGTGCAGCATCTCGTTGAGGTAGGAGCCTCCTCCCGCAAGTCTTCCCAGTTTCAAAAAGTGATTGGCCCTGTTCTGGTCGTACACCGTCTTGCGTCGTGCTCTGCTTCGGTGGAGACTACAGGTAACCGCGCACCTAGAGACATATCGGTTGTTTAGCCCCGAGCCAGCGGCGAGGAACAACCTCGAAGACCGTCGCCGCGGCTGCGGGTCAAACGATCCGTAAGAGTTCATTTGCTCCGCGAACGTCTAAGAGAACCTACCCCAGGCCGGGAAAGATCGATTGAAGTAAGCGCCGAGTTTTCAGGTGCTCGTTTTCGACCCGATACGGGTCGGCCAAATGTTGTTCTTCTACAGAGCCGCCCTAACCCCTATTTTGTCGTATGCGTATTGTGGTGCTGGGTACTGGTCCGTTTGCGGTTCCGATGTTGCGGGCGTTGGCCGTGTCGCGGCATGACGTGTTGCTCGTGGTAACGCGGCCGCCACGTGGGCGGGCACCACAAGAATGCCCCATGCAGCGGGCGAGCACCTCGCTCGGAATCGAATCGTGGTCGCCGGAAAGTGTGAACACGTCGGAGTCTCGCGAACGGTTGGCCGCGCTGGGGGCCGACCTCCTGGTCGTTTGCGATTACGGCGAAATCTTGCGATCGGAAACGCTGGCCCTGGCCCGGTTGGGCGGCATCAATCTGCACGGTTCGCTGTTGCCTAAGTATCGCGGCGCGGCCCCCGTGCAGTGGGCTTTGTTGCAGGGTGATTTGGAAACGGGGAATACGGTCATCCAAATGACACCCGGGCTCGATGCCGGGCCTTGCCTCGCGCAGCAACGCACCCCCATCGACCCCGAGGAAGACGCCGAACAACTCGAAGGTCGGCTCGCTACCTTGGGTGCTCAGGCGGTTCTGCAGGTGATCGACCAGTTGGAGGCCGGCACGGCGGTTCCAGCGATTCAGCAGCCAACGCTGGTTTCCAAAGCACTTCGGCTTCGTAAGGAACAAGGCGCGATCGACTGGTCTCGCCCCGCGCGCGAAATCAAGAACCAGGTGCGCGCGCTGCGCCCCTGGCCACGCGCCTTCACCTATTGGCATCGTACAGGCGCGGTGCCGCATCGCGTTTGCATCGATCGGGTGGCGATTGCCGTCCCGGCGTCGGGCGACAACCTTGGCGGGCAAGCTTGCGACCAGTGTGCTGCCGAAGACGGCGGACGAGGGGCCACCGACGACCGCGTCACACAGGCCGTTCGCACCCCCGGCGAGGTCGTCGTCCTCGACTCGCGGTTGTTCGTCGCCGCCGCAGACGGGCTGGTCGAAATCCTGGAGCTTCAACCGGCAGGCAAACGAAGTATGACGGCCTCGGAATACCTCAGGGGCAGAGCCGTTCAGCCGGGCGATCGGCTCGGGCCCGAACATGTGTAGCGCCGTGGCCACCGCGGCCATTGCGCGGAATGCTGGCTCGCCATGTTGGTTCGTTGAAAAGGCGATCCTCAACGAGCACATTCGGCTTCGTCGAAAATCCGGTTGAAGCGGACGCGATTTTCGATGAAGGTCTGTTGCGCTTCCTCGACGAGGGCGCGGGGGTTTGCATAGTCAAGGAGATAGGCCAGTTTGGCAAGCTCGCGTTCGTTTTCCGGCAGCTCGTGGCGACCGGCCGCATCCATCAACCGGATGCGGGCTTCGATACTGCGCTGGAAACGATAGCTCCTCTGAAAATACTCGGCATCGTCGGTGCGGAGATAACCGCCCCGCTGAAGTGCGGAGAGGGCATCGAGCGTTCCCGGCACACGAAGCGAAGGATCCTCGCCGCCGTGGCGGAGTTGGAGCATCTGCACGAGGAACTCAATATCGACCGTGCCGCCCGGCCCACGCTTGAGGTTGCGTAGCGAAGCCGTGTCTTCGAGCCGCATTCGCATCTGGCGGATTTCGGTCGCGAACTCGGGCCGCCACGGGGTACCGTAAGTTGCCTGCTCAAGGATCTCCAGGGCATGTCGGATCGCTTCGGCATTGCCGATGACGGGCCTCGCTTTGCACAGGGCCTGGCGCTCCCACAGTTGGGCCTGGCCTTCCATGAAGTAGCGGGCGAAGGCATCGAACGAAACGGCGAGCGCACCACTCTTGCCCGTCGGGCGGAGCCGAGCATCGACTTCGTACAGTCGGCCGAAGGGACCAAGTTGATTGCACAAGCGAATGATCCGTTGGCCGAACTCGCTGAAGAAATGACTGTTCGTGGTTTGATCGTTCCGCCCACTTGCGGCGCCCCAAACGGGTAGCGGAGAGGCTGCGCGGTTCCGCCCCGTCGTTTCACCGGCCGCCTCGTACAGAAAGATGAGGTCCAGGTCGCTGTGATAATTCGGTTCGCGTCCGCCCAGTTTGCCAAGCGCCAGAACGACCGGTTCGCAGGTATCCCCGGTCCGCTCGGCGAGTTGCCCCCAATGCCTGCGGCCCGTCTCGGTACTGAGCGCTTCTTCGGTCGGTTCGCCGATGCGGGGGAAACCAAACTTTTCGACCAACTTCACGTATTCGCGCTCGGCTATTTGTTTCAGGCATGCTTCGGCAATATCGGCCAGGGCGGTGTGGGTTGCGTGGATGTCGTCCTTGCCCACTACGTCGCGCACACCAACTCGCAGGTGCTGCGCATGTTTGAAGCTATGCAGGATGGGGTCGATATCTTCGGCCCCGCGGCAAAGTTCCGCGAGAGACTCTTGCAGTATCTCCAGCGTCGGCAGATGTTCGACCAGCAAGCTATCCATCAATTCATCGATCATGCCCGGGTTGCTCGTAAGGATGCTGGCCAGGTACGGGCACGCCGCGCACAATCGCACATACAGCTCAAGCGAGGGGCTATTGAAGCTGAACAGCTCCCACAAGGCCGCTTTGCCGCCGAGCGATTCGCTGACCCGGCTCAGGTTCACGAGCGTGGTATCGGGTTCCGGCGTCTTGGCAATCGCGGCCAATAGCCGTGGTGCGATCGCCGCCAGGAAGTGCCGGCACCGCCGCGTCGAAAGAAACCGAATGTTTTCGGTTGCCAGCGACATGAGGTTTTGATAGGCCGCGGGGATATCGTTGAATGGATAATGGCCAAGAACCTGCTGGATCCGATCGCTGGGCGGGGCCGGATCATTCACCAAATCGACCTCGGGTTCGGCGGCGGCATCGCTCGGGAAGGCGTGGTGAAGCAAGTGATCGAGCATCTCACGGTTCTGCCTCGTGCGGCGCGCGTAGTCGTCGCGAAACGCCTGCAGGGCCGTCTGCTGTTTCGTCCCCGCGTACCCCATCCGAACCGCGATCTTGCCCAGCTCGCTTGGCTTGTTGGGCAAAAGGTGCGTCTTCAAGTCGAACATGATCTGAAGCCGATGTTCAAGCTTGCGCAGCAAATTGTAGTTGTCTTCCAGCTTCGATCGTTCGTCGGGCGTTAGCGAACCAGCCTTCTCCAGTTGGGCGATCGCTTCGAGCGTGTTGCCCGTCCGCACCTCGGGAAGCGAACCGCCGTTGAGCAACTGCAGGAATTGAATGACGAACTCGATATCGCGAATGCCACCGCGGCCCGTCTTGACGTTTCGTTCCTCGTTGCCATCGCGTTCGGTGCCTTGTTCGATCCGCCGTTTAAGCGACTTGATGCCCGTGATATCCGCCAGGCTCAGGTACTTGCGATAGATCCACGGTTCGAGTCGCTCGAGCAAAACGCGGCCCAATTCCAAGTCGCCCGCCACGGGCCGTGCTTTGATGAACGCCTGACGCTCCCACGTCCGACCTTTCACATCGTAGTACGAAAGCGTGGTTTCGTAGCTCAGGCAGATGGGGCCGTGCGAGCCTTCGGGCCTGAGTCTCAAATCAACTCGGTATGTAGTGCCCAGATCCGTCGCTTCGGTCAGCAGACGCACCACTTCCTTGGCGAGCCGTTCAAAGTATTCCTGGTTGCTGATGGCCCGGCGAGCGCTGGTGTGCCCATTTTGTTCGTACAGGAAGATGAGATCGATATCGCTCGAGTAGTTGAGTTCGATGCCGCCCAGCTTCCCAAGACCCAGCACGACAAATCGGCTGCGCTGGCCATCGCCTCGCAACGGCTCTCCGTATTGTTGGCATAAGTGTCGTCGGGCGAAATCGAGCGCGGCTTCAACGATCGCATCTGCCAGGTAGGATATTTGCCGTACCACCGTCTCGATCGGCTGATTCCGGACGATATCTCCATAAGCGATCCGCAGCGTTTCTCGTCGCTTGTAACGGCGGAGCGAGGCTAACACCTCTGCGTGAGTTCCCAACGCCCGTACTTCATTCACCAGCTCATCCACGAGCGCGGTTCGAGCGACCGGGTGACCTTCCGTCATCCGCAGCAAATCGTATGCTTCCTTGTCGGCCACCAGCAGGTCGCTAAGGTACTGGCTGGTAGAAAAAAGTTGAAGCAAGTTAGGAAGGGCATCCGGGTCGCGCTCGAAAAGGGCCGCCGTGGCCATCGGGTTCCGCGCGGCCGCGATGAACCTCTCCAGATTGTTCATCGCCATGTCGGGATCGGCCAACGTCGGCGCCACCGCCTCGAATTGCTCGCTGATCTGCGAAAGAAGGTCGAGCGTTACCCCGCGCTCGGCCATCCGCATGAAATTGGCGTGTGCCGCGGCCAAGTTAGCCACACGCAACGACCGCAACCACGGTTCCGCCACGTGGATGTCTTCTAAACATGTGCGAAGGCGGTCGATTTCGAGCATGACGGCGCGATGATAGCCTGGGGAACCGCCTGGAAGAATGTCTGCAAGTATACCAGCTATCCAAACGTACTACCACGCCACCGAGCTTCCTTTCAGGGCCGATCCGTAATGGGGAGGAAAAGGTGTCAGAACTCGAACCTTGAACCCCGTGCCACTGATCGGGCATGGCTGTCAGGGCAGAATTAAATATGCGAGGGCGCAACGGTACTCTTACGCCAATTATACCTTGGTCGGCAAAGAAAGCGAAAATAGTTCCGCACCGCCCTGTCTTGTCACCACTTCGCCGAACAGCGTGTGCGCGTTGGCGTCGTAGATCGTAACCGGCAGCAATTGCCCAATTTGTCGCGGGTTGCCATCGAACACAACGATCCGGTCGCAATGGGTGCGGCCCATGAGCTGAACCGGTTCCGACGAAGCCGCGGGGTGAGCTTCCCCTTCCGAATGTTTCTCGGCGGCCTTGCTCGGCCCTTCGACAAGCACGGTTACCTGTTGCCCCAGGAAGGCGTGGTTGTCCTCTTCGCTGATTGCATTCTGCAGCGCAAGAAGCTCATGATTGCGATGCCGCTTCACCTCGTCCGTCACGTCGTCGGTAAACAGATCGGCACCCTTGGTGCCGGGCCGCTCGCTGTACTTAAAAATGAAGCTGTTCTTGAAACGCGATTCGCGCACCAAGTCCATCGTCAGCTCAAACTCCTTGTCGGTTTCTCCACAGAAACCGACAATGAAATCGCTCGTCACGGCCACGCCCGGTATCCATTCGCGAGTCCGCTCCAGCACTTCGCGGTATTCTTCCACCGTGTAACCGCGTTTCATCCGCGCAAGCACGGCGTTCGATCCGCTCTGCACCGGAACGTGTAGGTACTTGCTAACCTTTGGCAAATCGCGCACGGCGGCCAGCAGGTCGTTCGTCATATCCTTCGGGTAGTTCGTAACAAACTTGATCCGATCGAGGCCGGTAATTTCATGCAGCGCGGCGAGCAGGTCGCTTAGCCGCCACATCCGCTCTCCCTCGCGGTAGCGGTAGCTGTTGACGGTTTGACCAAGCAGGATGATCTCCCGGCATCCTTCCCCGGCCAGTTGTCGCGATTCAGCCACGATGTCGGCAGGAGGACGACTCTGCTCCGGGCCTCGCACGCTCGGCACGATGCAGTACGTGCAGAACTTATCGCACCCAATCATGATCCGCACGTACGCTTGGTGCGGTGTCGGCCTCATCGCCGGATCTCGAAGCGGATCGAAACTCTCGTGGCTACGCTCGATCTGCGCGCGGCTCCCCTCCTTGCGGCCAAGGCTCACTTCCATTCGCTGCAGGCGCACGGCCCCTTCGACGCGAAGCTCGCGCACAAGCGAGGGCACCTGATGCAACTGGCCCGGACCTACGACCAAATCCACATACGGTGCCCGCTTGAAGATGATCGCTTGATCTTTTTGGGCCATGCACCCCAGTACGCCGATAACTTTATGCGGATGTTCTCGCTTCGCGTTCTTCAATCGGCCGAGCGCACTGTAGACCTTGTCCTCGGCATGTTGGCGAACACTGCAGGTATTGAACAGGATCGTATCCGCCTCGGCCGCGCTGTGGGTCAGCTCGTATCCTTCCTTGCGCAAACTGGCCACCACCAGCTCGCTATCAAGCTCGTTCATCTGGCAGCCGACCGTTTCAATATAGAGTTTCATGGACTGTCTTACGCCGCGTCTCGGCCCTTCTTGGCCGTGCCCGAGTTCGGCCTCCGCCGGCCTCGCCGAGCTTCCACCTGACGCTGCACGTCCGAAACCAACGCATCTCGCCGCGCTCGCATCAGCCGCACCAACGACATCACCGCAAAGTAGGCAACAAAAGCCAATAGTACGAGGTCGGTGCGAGACATCTATAATACTCGGCAACAGGCAATATGTCAGACGTCCAATTCGGTATCCCTATCGGCTCTTCTTACCGCGGGGGCGGAGGTAGCTGGCCCGTGGCTGGCGCATTGGCTGCCGTCCGCACCTCGCTCATCCGCCGCAGTAAATCCAGCGTTTGCTGAAATTCTGGCCGAATCTTCAGGGCCGCGTATTGCGGATCACGCTCCACCTTTTCGTAACGCTCCAGAGCCTGTCGTGTTGCCTGCGGATTGGGCACTTGGTTGGGCATGTACACTTCCGCGGGCAGCGCCAAATAGCTCTTCCAGTATTCGTCGATACCAGCCCCGGCCAACAGTTGCCGCGATGCTTGGTCCAGCTGCAGCCGGGTCGATTCCGCATCACCAGGATGCTGCCCCGCCGCTACCCAGCCCGTCGCAGGTGCCGCCGCATACTGCCCCGCCATCGCGACCGGGGCCACCATCGCCTGCGCCACCGTGTAAGCATTGATGATCTGCAGCAACTGAGCAGCCGATGCCGGAAACGACCCCGGCGGCTGGTAGTAGATCGCTTCGGCGCCCGGATCGAGCGAAATCGTCGAGCCATCGATCGAGACTCCCACAAACGCACCCCGCGCACGAGAGTAGGAAAGAATCTCAGCCACCGTGCGAACGTCGGTCGCCGCCGATGTTTGTCGCCCCACCGGCCCCGCGGCCGCCGACGCATCGACCCCCACCTTGAGTGTTCCCTTCAACAAGTTCTGCACACTCTGCGGCGTGCGGAACACAAGGATGAGGTCGGTCGCCTGCACCCCAATCTGGTAGCCAATGCTGCCCCCAGCCATCTGGATCATTCGCGGCGCCTGCCACGCCCCGTTGGCGTCGCGGATCACCAACACCCCTCGACCATATTGCACACCCAACACAAACGCACCACGCATCATGCCGGGCACGATCGCGATCGCCTGCGCATGGCCCAACAGCGAACGCGGTATCTCATTCTGCGGCATCTGCATCGCTTGTGAGAACACCGTCGTCGCATTCACCACGGTCACTTCCGTGGGATTCTGAATCATGGCTACCTGCGCCGGAACACGCTCCTCGGTCAACAGAGCGAAGCACAATAATCCCAACAAACCGAGGGCTTGGCGAGTGGCTCTGAACATGACATTCCGATCCTTCGACGGGACAGTGGGAAAAAACCGGCGAAGATTAGAAGAATATCCCACCTCCCGCAAGCCGATTCAGTGCTAGCACCCCTCCCCCCTCTCCAAACCCGCCCCCCCAGCAAGCCCAACAGCAAGCCCCCTGGCGAGCCCGCTTCAGCGGGCGGCCAGTGGCCAAAAAGAATACTTGAACTTCCGTCCACTACCTGCTACACTCACCCTCGCACGATCGACGGTTGCGTCGACGGTGTGCGTACAGAGTGTCGCTCCTTGCCGATGGGCCCACGTTTGGCCTGCAGCCCCGAATTCGGTAGCCGCAGTCAAACGATTACTTAGCAGCCCGGGAAAGAACCGGGAAAAGCCCCACCGATCGCGGTTAGCTCTGGGGCCACGCGGTGTTTATACTTGGGTTGACCATGCAGACCCGGTGTAAGACAAAAAGCCGCTTGCAGAAAAGCGGAGCGAGCAAGTAGTTTTCGAAGAAAGTTGATCAGAATCTATGCGAATCGTTGTTCACGATTATGCGGGCCATCCGGGCGAAGCGTATCTGAGTCGGGCGCTGGGCCGTCGCGGGCATGAGGTTCTGCACTTATATTTTGGCTCGAATGAGACGCCGCGCGGAGCAGTGGTCAAGCAGCCCGGGGATGCCCCAACCTTCCAGGTAGAGGGTATTTTCTTAGAGAAGCCCTTCCAAAAGCATACTTACGTGCGGCGGGTGTTGCAGGAAATCGAATACGGCCGGTTGATGGTCGATCGGATTGCGAAGTTCAAGCCAGACGTGGTGTTGTGCGGCTGCACGCCCATGCTTCCGCAGGCTCGGCTGGTTAAAAAGTGCCGCGAATGGAACGCCGGTTTCGTGTTTTGGGTGATGGACCTATACGGCAAGGCCGTGATGGCCGGATTAAGGCGTAAGCTGCCTGGAATCGGCCATTTGGCGGGTGCCTACTTCACCCAACTAGAGAAGAAGCTGCTTCGCCAGAGCGACCGAATCGTCGTAATTACGGAAGGGTTTGCCTCGACCATCGATAAGTGGGGTTTGCCCAAGGATCGGATCGACGTGGAGCCGCTATGGCCGCCGATCGATGAGTTTACCGGTATTGCCCAAGGTGAACGACTGGTCGCGGAAGCATGGCTTCGAACGCACTACAAACCTCATCTATGGGGGCACACTAGGAAGCAAGCACAATCCGGAAACGCTCGCGGTTTTGGCGGAGCGATATCGATCTCGCA
>JADZFK010000066.1 GCA_020849945.1 Pirellulales bacterium
CATGAGTTGGGCGGACGATGCCCGATTCGAGGAGGCTTAAGCCCTAACATGGACGTTATGGCTCGAACTACGGTTGCACTTCTAGCCGGCTTGCTGGGGCTTGCGTCCTCGACCTCGGCAAGCACTCCGTTCATGGCGACAGCGGAAGCCCACGAGGGAACGGCGGAGGCCTCCACAAATCAATCGCCCAAGGAACTGCCACGCGAAATTCGGCTGCTGCCGGCCGGGCCACGCATCGAGTCCTCTTGGCCGAGAGACTTTCATATTGCCCAGTTGCCGAAGCCCCTGGGGGAACGAGCGTCGGCCCCGCAAGCGTTGCTGGGCGTCGCCGAAGGAGGAGAACTCGACGCGGCGAATACCCTAGCCGAGGGCGATCCACCCTCGCCACTGGACTCACCCGAATTGGAAGAGGTCGATTCGGGAACCGACAGCGACGCCCCGGAGAGTGATGATGAAGAGGATGCAGAGGAGGATGGCGAGGAAGAGGACGAAGAGGATGCGGTCGAAACGATCCTAGGCGAGTGCTGGCATCAGGTCGGACCAATCTCGATCGAATACCTGTACACGGGCGAAGTGTTTACGAACACCCGAGGCGGCATTTCGACCAAGGATGCCACACGCTATCGCGGGAACTTCGACCTGACGATGAGCCTGGATACCGAGGCGGCCTGCTGGTGGGAAGGGGGCACGTTCTTCGTCTACATGCAGCAGGACCACGGCCGAACGCTCACCCAAAAACATGTGGGCGATGGCCAGTTCTACAGCAATATCGATACCGGCTCGCCGCAAGACGTAACCCAACTGGCCGAATACTGGTACCAGCACACCTGGGGCGAAGATATCTTTTCGATGAAGATCGGCCGGCAGGATGCCAACGAGAATTTCGCCTATGCCGATCTGGGCGGCGACTTCATCAACTCTTCGTTTGTGACGATGCCCAACGTTCCGCTGCCGACGTGGCCTTACCAAACGATGGCGTTGTCGTCGTTGTATCAGTATTCGCCGGAAGTACGGCTGGGAGGGGGCATGTACGACCACGGCCGCGATGTGGGCCAGTGGTGGAGCACCTATGATAATCGGGGCATGTTCTATATCGGCCAGCTCGATTACCAGCCCTGGGCCAGTTGCGAGGAGGCACCGCTTGCCATCCTTCGCGTGGGTAGCTGGTACACGAACAGTGATACGGTGACCGTCGATGCCGGCAGCGTGTACGAAGGCAACTACGGATTCTACACGACCGTGGATCGCATGCTGCTGCCCGAACCAGGCGATTGCAGCCAGGGGTTGGGGGCGTTTGCCCAGTATTGCTGGGCACCTGGGGATCGGAACTGGGTCGATATTGGTTACAGTGGTGGGCTGGTGTACCGTGGGCCGATCCAGTGCCGCGACGAAGATACGATGGGCGTCGGCTTCACCGTGATTGAGTTCAGTTCCGATGCCCGCGCCGCGACCGGCCAAACCTACGAGAACGCCATCGAGGTGTTCTACAAGGCACGCCTACGCGGCGGCTTCGCCATTCAGCCCGACCTGCAATACATCGTGCAGCCGAGCGGCATCGAACGCGATGCCCTGGTGGTGGGGCTAAGGTTTGAGGCCAACTTCTAGCCCAGATTTCTCACCACGGAGCATACCGAGGTCACGGAGAACAAGGTTCCAAGATAACTTCCAAACACGTTATGGGGCCTTGCGGCAAAACCGAATTGGGAGCACACGCAAGCTACTTTACTTCAAGCTGGAGGTTCTTGTAGCGAACTTCGGTGGGACCACCGGAGTGCAGTTGAAGGGCAAAGATGCCTTCACGGGCACCCTTGGGATCGTCCAGATCGACACACAACTGGCCATTGAGCCACGTGCGAATGCGTCCGCCAATCGCCTCGATTTCGTAGTGATTCCATTCACCTGGCTTGACGTGCTTTTCGCCCGATTCCTTCCAAACCAGTGCGCGGCCATTCTCTTCGTAGAGTTTGCCCCACCAGCCGACACCGATATCGGCCTGGTGGCCGCGAACCTCGTGGAATCCTTCCATTGGAGCGGTGCGGAACTGCACGCCGCTGTTGCCTTCGTTGCGGATGAGCTTCACATCGAACGAAAGTTTGAAGTCGCGGGCCGTCATGTCGCTGAGGAGGAATGAGTTATGCGGCAAGCCCTTGGTGCGGCCGACCAGTTCGCCAGTTTCGACAGTCCACAAACCATCCTCACCACTCCAGCCGGTAAGGTCCTTGCCGTTGAATAGATTGACGGCGTTCTCTTTGGTGGCGAGCATGGGCACTTGCGACTTGCTTCGCAAATAAGCAAAGAGAGAGCGGACTTCAAGATCGGTGAACTGCTTGAGCTGATCCTCGGGCATCATCGAGGTTTGGCTCAACACGCGATCGTCGATTTCACCCTTGGGAAGCTCGATCTTCTCGGTGGCGGTAGTAATCGTTATCGAGTTGCCATTTTCCGCCGTTACGATGCCCGTAATAACCCGCCCGTCGGAGGTGGTGATTACCGAAGGCTGATACTCCTTGGCCATGACCGCGCTGGGATCGACGATGTTCGTCAGCAAGTAGTTCACGTCGGAACGGTTCGAGCCGGTGATATCGGGGCCGATTTTGCTGCCGACCCCATAGAGGGTATGGCACTGCTGGCAGGTCTTAGCGAAGACGGCGCGGCCGAGCAACGGGTCGGCCGGGATCGTCGGGTGGTACCCTTGCACCAAGTCATCGTACTTCTTGATAAGCTCCGCCTTGTCGGCGGGCGTCGTGCGAACCTGCCCCCAAACCTGGCCGATCAATTCGTCGATCGAACTATCCTTGAGGTTGTGGAGTTGGCGGATAAGATCTGCAGAGAGGTCCTTGGAAGAAACCTTCTCGGCTTTGACAGCCTTGAGGAGTTCCGAGCCATAAGCGACCCGAGCGGAAAGGGTAGCCAGGGCCAGCCGTTTCTCATCCGGAGAAAGGCCTGCGTAAACCTCGATCACTTTCTCGGGCGTACGCGCATCATCGTAGGATGCCAGCCCGGTGAGGGCCATTGCACGTAAGGCCGGGTCACTCAGCAATTCGTGGAGCGTGGTGGCCAGCTTCCCATCCTTACTATCGAGCAGTGCCTTCAGCGCGCTGCGGCGGGCCGCTTCATCGGCCGAACTCGAAGTGGCAAGCTTGCGCAAGGTGCTCATGGCCGATTCATCGCCAAAGGCGACTCCGATGGCATTGACTTCGGACATTAGCGCGAGGTCGCCGTTGCCGCCGAGCTTTTCGTGGACAGCGCGCCAATTGGCAGGTGGCGTAACGCGGCGTTGCCCAGCAAGTGCGCCGCGCAAAGTGCGGGCGATGATCCGCTGCTCTTCAACCTCGGTGCTCTTCCCTAAGCCGCGCACAAGCACGGCCAAGCCTCGGCCGCGTTCGAGGTCGCCAAGCCGACGGAGCATGAACTGCCGCAGGATGGGTATCGTCTTCCCATCGGAAAGGGCGAATTCGAGTGCCCGCTGGGCATCGACCTCCGCAAGCGGCTCGAAGGCGTACCAGTACATGAGGGGCAGGTTGTGGTCGTTCGCGTCTTCTGCATGCGAGGCGAGGCTTCGGAGGATTTCCCATCGCTGCGAGTACGGCATGCGCTGCAAAGCCGAGGCAAGATAAAGCCGCACAACCTGCGACGAATCGCTGGAGGCCAACTCTTTGAGTTGGGAAACGACCGCAGACATGTTGCCCCAGCCGCTATTGGAAACCAGTTGAATCGCCCAGGCGCGAACGTATTCGTTCTTATCCACAAGCAATTGTGCGACTAAATCGGTGGACAATCCGCCGGTAACCTCTAGCACCCACATGGCGCGCAAACGGCGGGTTTCATCGGGATTCGACGTGGCGATATGGGCCATTTGCGCACGAACGGCGGGGTCGAGTTTACCGGCTGCCGCTCGCTCTTGCAGAATGCGGCGAGAGTGGCGGACGTACCAATCGTTCTTGTTGAGCACGTGTTCGGCCAACTCGGCGTCGGAAAGCTTCTTGAGATCGACCGTCACAGGAGCCGTCTTGCCGTAAGACACTTTGTAGATGCGGCCGTTCGTGCGGTCGTGGCCTTGCACATTGCCGTGATGGCAGGCGTTGGTGTCGTACCAATCGATAATGAAGACCTGGCCATCGGGGCCGTAACGGAGGTTGAGGATTTGCGAGGCGAGGTCGCCAGAGAGAAGGAAATCCTTGCCGTGGTGGCCGACGAAACCCGAACCGCGAGGTTCGAGGATATCGGTATTGATTCGCTGGCCGTGGATGTTGTTCATAAAGATGCGGGTGCGGTATTCGTCGGGCCAGGCACCGCCGAGGTAGATCATTGCGCCCGAGTGTGCGTGGCCGCCGCCAGCATCGTCCGAGCGGCCGTTACCGCCGTGGGGGGTATTCCCGACGTAGTGCAGGTGGTCGGCGATGGTTTGGATGTCGTCGTAGGTATAACGATTAAAGTGATTGCCAGACTGGCGTTGGTAACGCCCCCCTTGGAAAACCTGATACAAGTGAGGAATGACGCAGGCGGTGCAGAAGGCCTGGCCGTGGTCGTCGAAATCGACGCCCCACGGGTTGCTGGTGCCTTCGGCAAAGACTTCAAATTTCTTCGTGGTGGGATGATAACGCCAGATGGCGGCATTGAGGGGGATGCGTTTGTTATCGGGCGTGCCCGGCTTGCCAACGCGAGAGTGCGTGAACACGCCATGGCAACCGTAGAGCCAGCCATCGGGACCCCAGTTGAAGGCATTGAGAGTTTCGTGGGTATCTTGGTAGGCCCAGCCATCCAGCAGCACTTCGGGTTCGCCATCGGGAACGTCGTCGCCATTCCTATCGGGAATGAAGAGCAGGTAAGGCGCGGCACCGACGTACACGCCGCCGAAGCCCACTTCGAGGCCGCTCACAAGGTTGAGTTTCTCGGCGAATACCTTGCGGCTATCGAGTTTGCCGTCGCCGTTCGTGTCTTCGAAGACGAGGATGCGGTCCTTGCCCTGTCCGTCGGGAGCGCGGATCGGGTACTCGTAAGCTTCGGCAACCCACAGTCGGCCGCGATCATCGATCGCCATGCCGATGGGCTGCTTCACCTCGGGTTCAGAAGCGGCGAGCGTCACCGAGAAGCCCTCCGGGAGCTGCATCACCTTGACCGCCTCTTCGCCCGGAAGGCCGGCGTAGGGGTACACGTCCGGTTCATTTTTCCCCGGACGGGCCTGAGCGGCGGGTGCCGCTTCCGTGGGCGGCGTATCGTGGAAACGGAAATCATCAAAATTAACGTGCCCCCAGCCGGCGCTCCCCTGGTCGATAATTCGTATCTGAATCTTCTTGCCAACCTGTTTGTGCAAGTCGGCCACGATGCGAGTCATGTTCTCCTGGTTCCGCCCGCTGGCGGTGAAGACGGGCCTATTATTGCCGGGCGTTATCAGATCGACGCGAAGCGCATTGCCAGCGCCGCCGCCGATGAGGAAGCTCGCATACGGATGCGTGACTTTGAAGGGGTCCGACTTGAGCTCGCCCTGCGGACCGTCGCCACGACGCTCGTAGGTGCCGATCCAGAACTTGCCTTGGTGGTTGCTCGCACTATCGTTGCGGCGGACATTGATCGTATCCCCTTCCACCGGTTGTTCCTCGAACGCGCCGCCAGTGGCTTGCCAATCCGTGAGGTCGCCTTTCTCAAAATCGAGATTGAGGAGGTGGCCATCGTCGGCAGTCGCAGCAAAGCCGCGATCGGGTTCGGCACCGGCCTGGGGGCCGGCAGCGGCCGCTGGGCCATTTCCTTGGCCGCCACCCGCGGGCTTGGGTTGGGCCGCTTTCCAAGTGGCTTCATCGACTTCCTTCACTTCGTGCGTGAAGACAAACGAGCCTTTCTTGTTGCCGATGACGACATCGGCCCAGCCGTCGCCGGTGAAATCGCCGACCGTACACTGTGTGCCGACGCCCGAGTTCTTGTCGATCAGATGAGGAATGAAACGAACCTTGCCACCCTCACGCGAAGTTTGGAACCAATACAGAACGGCGGGGTCGGTCGAACCAGCTTCGCGTGTCCCGTGCGAATGCCATCGCTTGCCGGTGATGATATCGGGGATGCCGTCATGGTCCATATCGACCAAGGCCAGGGCGTGTAGTTCGGAGAAGGCCACGCCAAACTCATTTTGCTCGGGTTTGTTGCCCGTTATGAGATGTTCCTTGAACTTGATCTCATTGCCTTCCTTGCCGATGTTTTCAAACCACGACAGGCCGTAGCCGTGCGCGGCTTTGCTGGTGACGACATCATGATCCCCGTCGCCATCAACATCGTAGGCAAACATTTGGGCACCACCGGCTTCCGCAAAATTCGCCGGGTGGAAGTCCCAGAGTTTGCTCTTGGGACCTTCCGCGGGGTGTTCCCACCAGCCTTCCTTCTGCATGACGTCGAGCCGGCCATCGTTGTTCACGTCGCCGATGCCCATGCCGTGCGTGAAATTGCGGTATTGCCGATCGGGCGTGATCGGGTGGAATCCCCACGTTTTGGTGGGGTCATCTTTGGGGATTTCGGCGAAGCCGATGCAACCGTTCTTGTTCAAAACAAACTCGGGCACGCCATCGCCGGTGATGTCGGCGAAGGTAGGCGATTCGTTATCGACGCCATCGAGCACCGTGTATCGTTTCCAATGGCCTTCCTTGTTTTTCGGGTTTTCAAACCACCAAGCTTGCTGGCCGGGGAAACCGATAAGAACGATGTCGTTCCAACCGTCGCCGTTCATATCGCGGGTGTACACAAAGAAGTTGTCGGAGTATCCGGCAATGTTGAAGGGCTTGGGCGGATAGAATTCGTGGCGTTCGGTGAACGAGGGGCCGGCATACCAGTACGGCCCGATGATGACGTCGCCCACGCCGTCCTTGTTGAGGTCGCCATAGCCGGCACCTTCGCAATAGAACGTGTCACCAAGCTGCAGACGGCGGAAGGAATGGAGTTGATACTTATCCGCGGCCAAGCCGGAAGCAACCAAAATGCCCCACACAGCCAGGGCACAAATCGGGGTTCGCAGGATCGTTTTCATGGATTTTGGTACCCGAAATTGAAGATTGTTAGGAATAGTCGGTCGGGGTGAAATGGAGTCAGGCGAAGCGATGCGGTGCGGCAAGCGATCGAGTCACACCGGGATGCGTTGTCGCAAAGTCGTGGTGTGTCTCGCCGACTCGGCTCGCCCTGCCATTAGTTGGCGGCAGAGCTACTCGCCGAACTGGCCAACGGCTTGGGCCGAGCGCGTTCCCATTGTTCGCGGTCGACCTTCTCGACCCGGTGCTTAAAAACAAACGTGCCCCATTTGCTTCCGACCACGATGTCGTCCAGTTTGTCGCCATTGAGGTCGCCGACGACGACCTGCGTACCGACGCCGGAGGCGGCATCGATCCGGTGGGGGACGAACTGTACGTGCCCGCCCTCGCGGAGCGTTTCAAACCAGTATAATACACAGGGCGACGCAGGTCCGCCTCTACGGCCCGACACAAAATCGGTGATGCCGTCGTGGTTCAAATCGGAGATGTCCAGGGCATGAAGGCTCGAAATGACCACGCCGTAAGCGTTTTCCTCGGGTTTCTCGCCCATAATCGAATGTTCGACAAACCGGATTTCATCCGCCTCGCGGCCCTTGTTTTCGAACCACGACAGGCCAAAACCGTGGGCATTCTTGCTCGTGAGGACGTCGTTGTCGCCGTCGCCATCGTAGTCGACTACATACATCTGGGCACCGCCGATATGGTTCCGAGCGTCTCGGACCATCGCAAAATCGACCGAATGAAACTTCCAAAGTGCGTCCTTCGGTGTGCCGGCCGGTGGCTGTTCCCACCAGCCTTCTTTTTGTAATACATCGATTCTGCCGTCCTGGTTGACATCGCCCACCCCCATGCCGTGGGTGAAGCGTTGATATTTTCGATCTTCCGAAATCGGCCGGAAGGGCCAGGGCTTCGTGAGATCGCCCGCGGGCATTTCCACCAAGCCCAGGCAACCATCGTGAAGGCACACCAGTTCGGGCTTGCCATCGCCGGTGATATCGGTAAAGGTCGGCGATTCGCCATCGACGACATCGAGGATCAGGTGCCGAGGCCAATGGCCGGGCTTATCCTGCGGATTCTCGAACCACCACGCTTCCTTGCCAGGAAAGCCAACGACCACAATGTCGTTCCAACCATCGCTGTTCACATCGTGTGGAAAGGCGAAGAAGTTATCGGAGAATTTTCCGGCATCGTAAACTTTCGGTTCGTAAAGTTCGTGCCGATTGGCGTACGTGGGACCGGCATACCAGTACGGGCCAGAGACGATGTCCATCACGCCATCGCGATTGAAATCGCCGAAACTAGCACCTTCGCAGTAGAAGGTATCTGAAAGTTGGAGCTTCTCGAACTTGTGGAGTTGGTATTGCTCCTCGGCGCGCACAGCGGCGTGAAACATCGCCAATACTAACCAGCACGAAAGAACGATTCGGGCGACCTTCATGGAAGATTCTCCGCAGGTGGGTGGGAAAGATGCGGTGGGAAATAGGCAGGCGGAACAAAGGGGTGGATTCGCGATTGCTGACTCGATTCCCCACTCCCCGCGAAAGAGGAAGGGGGACGAAGCCTTAGTTTCTTACATCCGGCCCCTCAGCTCATTGTAGCGTAAAAGCGGGCAGGCGTTTGATTTCGCCCCCCGCCACGGCCGATTCATGCGCAAGGATGCCGACGCATGTCCAATTCGCGCTCGTGGTTGCGTTGGGCCACGGGTCGCGGTCGTTCACCAGTGAGCTGATAAACTCATTCACCAAGTGCGGGTGGGAACCACCGTGCCCCGAGCCTTGAAGGAACGACAAGTGCTCGGCATCGACGATCGATCGGGTAAATTTCTGAATTTCCTTGGGCAGCAAGTGGGCGAAGTCGGGAACTTCGATCTTTTCCGCAATTTCTGGTTCAGGCCGCTTGGCCGTGTGCAGAATATGCTTCTCCCCTTCGACGAGCGTCCACTCGAACGACTTCTTCGAGCCATACACGTCGAAACTCTCGCGGTACTGGCGGGCCGTATCGTAAAGGAACCGCCAGATGTGGGCGGCCACGTCGCTCTTGGCCAGTTTGATATGGCACGACTCGACCGCGAACTTGTTGCCCGACTTCTTTTGGATATCCTCTCGCACCGTGCCCGAACCGAAGCAGGAGACATACTCGGCACGGCTGTTCGTCAGGCCGAGCACCGGGCTAACCACATGGGTGGCGTAGTGCATCGGGATCATGCGTTCCCAGTAATCGGGCCAGCCGTCCATATCTTGCGGGTGCGAGGCTGCCAAGTACTGTATCTTGCCGAACTCACCCTTCTCGTACATTTGCTTGATGAACAAAAACTCGCGGCTGTAAACAACCGTCTCGGCCATCATGTACTTCAGGCCCGTATCGGCGACGAGCTGGCAGATTTTTTCGCAGTCGGCCACGGTCGTGGCCATCGGCACCGTACACATCACGTGCTTGCCCGCCTTGAGCGCTTCCATGCTCATCCAGGCGTGGTCGGGGATCGGGCTGTTGATATGGACGAAATCGATCTCCGGATCGGCCAGCACCTGGCTGTACTCGGTGTACCGCTTGGCGATCTTAAATGCGTCGGCCACCTTGTTCATTTCCGCCTGGTTGCGGCGGCAAACGGCCACGACCTCGGCCTGCGGGTGATGCTGGTAAATGGGGATGAACTCGGCCCCAAAGCCCAAACCGATCATCGCCACTTTGACGGGAGGTGATTTCTTCATCGCTCGTTATCCTACCTGTTCGATGCACATGAACCGTACCGGAAAGTTACTCAACCCATGATACGCAAAACTGGACAGAAGGGCGGGGGACCGTTCCCACAACCCCTTGAGACCGACGGAAAGCCCATCAAACAACATCCCAAGCCCACTCGCAAAAACCTGGAAGGAGAGCAAGCTTGCCGTTGCTATCTGCCGGACCTCATGTTAATTTAGCCAACACTTGTCCGCGGTAAAATGACAAAAAATGGTAGTTCCCAGCTTTTTTTGGTCGCACCCTTTTTGTCATTTTGAAACATCCATTCCTACCAGGTGATCCGCCCGGCGCACTCGCCGCACATCGCCCACGATGGCAGCAAACCGCTTGGCCCGTTGCCCCACTTTCCCTTTCGAGGTTTTATGGCAAACCAAAATCACGCGCGGCGTTTGTTCCTTGGCTGTTTCTGGGCACTCGTGGCCACGGCTTTCGCCTTCGCCGTGAGAAGTGGTGTCCTTGAAGATTGGGCAGTTCAGTTTAAGCTCACCGAGGAACAGAAGGGAATCATTAACGGCGTGGGGCTATTCCCATTTGCCATCTCGATCATCCTCTTTAGCCTCATCGTGGACCGCATCGGTTACGGTACCGCCATGGTCTTCGCATTCGTAGGGCATGTCTTGTCTGCGATAATGACCATTTTTGCGCCTAACTTTCTCGTGCTTTATCTCGCCACTTTCATCTTCGCGTTGGCGAACGGAACGGTGGAAGCAGTCATCAATCCGGTTGTGGCCACAATCTACAAAGATAACAAGACCCACTGGCTCAATATATTGCACGCCGGTTGGCCGGGTGGATTGGTGTTGAGCGGTCTGTTGGCCATCGGCATGGGAATGCTTAACGAACGAGGTTTGCTTGGCCAGCAGTTCCACTTGTGGCAATGGAAAATGGCGCTATTGCTCATCCCAGTGCTGCTGTACGGCATCTTGCTGATGGGAATCAAGTTTCCCGTTCAAGAGCGCGTTGAAGCCGGGGTTTCATTTCAAGAGATGCTTTCTGAATTCGGTTGGGGAAGTGCTTACATTGTGTCCTTCTTGATCATCATGGGGATCAGTCAACTTCTGACGGTACTCAATATCCCTGCGATCCCCTTGAATTACGCGCTATTGGCTGCATTAGTTCCCACCGTTTTGTTTGCCGTTTGGATTCGTTCCTTCGGCCGACCGATGTTCGTATTCCTGATGCTTGTCATGTTCATGCTCGCCACGACCGAGCTAGGCACAGACGGATGGATTCAAGACATCATGGGTTCAGTGCTTAACAGCCGGACAAGTGGTACCTTGTTCTTCGTTTATACATCGGCCATTATGTTCGTGCTGAGGTTCTTTGCCGGACCCATTGTGCATCGCATCTCGCCGCTTGGACTCCTGGCGGCTTGTTCTGCGATTGCTGCTGTGGGGCTGTGGTGTTTGGGACACGCTGGCACCAGTTTAGGATTACTCCTTGGCGCCGCAACTCTCTACGGCGTTGGCAAGACATTCTTCTGGCCTACGACGCTCGGCACAGTATCAGAACAATATCCTAAGGGCGGCGCTCTACTCCTCAACGCCATCAGCGGCGTGGGCATGATCGCTGTGGGTACGATTGGTCTGCCAGCCATCGGTACTTTGCAAGACGTTAGCTACAACAAAGCTGTGCAAACCGCGATGCCCGAGGTCCAGCAGGAATTGGTCAAGGAAGTACCCGGCCTGTTCATGGATTACTCGGCCGTAGATAAGACCAAGATCAGTTCAGCGGGCTTGAGCGAGGATCAGATAAAGAAACTTGGTGGTATCGAGGTCGCAACAAAGCAAGGTGCTCTCACAAAGATCGCTACGCTGCCCGTTATCATGTGTGTGTGCTACTTGATCTTGATTGCTTACTTCAAATCGAAGGGCGGGTATCAAGCGCAAGTGCTTACGGGTCATGCGGCTGAAGACAAGAAGTTCACTGGCGGCATCAAAGGTCCTATCGAAGGTTGACCGGCCGCCGCTTCGTATAGAGCCGCCCCCTCGGGGGGCGGCTCTTTCAATCGAACGCTAATTGAGCGGCTCCACAGCCTGTTCAAGGTCGCGCCGCATGTGCCCGGCCGAGATGGCCGGGCTTTACCTTTCCCTGCCGAAACGGCCGGGCTATTTTTGTTCGCTCAGCCACTTTGCCGCGGCGGGGCGGGTTTGGTTAGGGGGGCCACGGAAAAGTGTGGCCGAGGCGCCGTCATCGCCGCCCAAGGGCATGAGTTCCTTTTCGCCGGCCAACCACAGGCCGCGAGAACCGCCCAACGCGATGAATCCTGGCAGATCGAAATACTTTGCCCCGCCGGGCAAAAATTGCGGATCGCGGGCATCAAGCAGATTGCCAAAACGGAACCCGCCCGTGTCGGCAGCCGTGGCATCGATGGTGTTGCCTGCCACGGCGCGGGCAGCCACCACGATCGGGCCTGTTGTGCCGAACCCGGCCACGCCCACAAAGTTGGGCGAGGGGTGTTCTGCAACTTTCGTCTTCCGTAGGAACCGCACGATCGAAAGCACGTCGTGCACTCGCTCGGCGAAGAGCGAATGGTTGTAGCACGAAGTGTAGGCCGCGCATTCGCGCGGGTTTTGCACGACGCGGGTCCTTTCGAGCGGCTTGCCGTCTTTCAAAAACTCACCTTGATACAACAGATCGGCGCCAAGAACGGCCGTCCCCTTGCCCAGAAGCTGCCGCACCTCGGGCTGCGGTGCCCCGGCGGCATCGAACAAGCTCGCCTTGCCCGCCGAATCGAGCCACACCACCACGCGGCGATTCCACGCACTCGTTGGGAACAACCACGCAACCGGCAACTCCTCGTGGTAGGACGTGTTACGCAACGTGCCCGTGATGACCATGCAACCATCTTGCTTATATTTATCAGAAACGTTCCATCCCACCTCGCCGGCCGTTGCAAACGTGCGGCCGATCATGGTTTCCACCGCGCCGCCCACGATATCACCGAACGCATCGGCTGAGTCGGCGATATGGTCCAGCTGCTTGGCCGCGTCGTTGGTGAACCAGTCGAGCAGGACTCGCTCGAACTCGGGGTCTTCTGCTTTAGGGGCGGGGTGATCGGCATCCCACACCGTCAGCGCGCTGGGCGGCAAGGGTTCGTAGTCGCTTTCGCGCACCGGCTCGGGTGCCCCCAGTTTGAAGTGGCGATTAAGCCAATCGTAAAAGGCTTCGCGGCTAACCGCGTTGTAGTTGTGCGGAAACTGTTCACCCCGGGCAAGCATCACCTTCTCGCCAGCTCCTAGTAATTGGTATATCTCTTTGAGTTCGGGAAAGCCCTTCGTGGGCATTTCCTTCGTCCAGTCGTTGGCATTGGTTAGCCCCAACGGCTTGGGGGCGAAGAGAGCGGCGAACTCGACGTTGCCTGTGCCGATGCGAAGCAGCGGCGCGTTCTCGCACGTGCAGCCGCCCTGCATCGCCGTGCTGACCATGACGGCCGGAAACGAGAGCTTCACCCGCGGATCGATGGCGGACAGGATCATGGTTTGCGTACCGCCGCCGCTAGCGCCCGTCACCGCCACACGCTCGGCGTCGACCTCGGGCAAGCTCAGCACGAAATCGAGTGAGCGAATTGCGTTCCAGGTTTGCAGGCCCATCACGGTTTGCAAATGCGCATCGGCCTGCGGGCTGTATAGCCCCCACCGGCGGAGCGTGTTCATCTCGGGGCGCTGCTTTTCAAACCCGTGGATAAGGTCGGGCGAAAATTGAATTGAATCTGAATCGCTCAACATATCCCACTGCCATACGATGCAGCCCATCCTTGCAAGTTGGACGCACATCGATTGAAATCGGCTTTGCCCGCCTCGTTCGAATCGTTCCTGCCCCGTGGCGATTTCCTTCCGCAGTGCATCCTTATTCTCGAGCGAGAGGCGCGCGTCCTTCCAATGCCCGTGCGCAAATAGCACAACCGGAACCTTGCCGTGCTGGGCGGAGTGTGTCGTGTTGGTCGGGCGGTACAAGTTGCCCGTGACGAAGAAGCCCGGAGCACTCTCGAAGTAGACCTTCTCGATCGTGTACTCAGGGCGGACGATCTTGCCGTGAATCACCGCGTTGAGCGGCGTCTTGCTGGGCATCGGCCAAAGGCCTTGGGATACGAGGATTCGTCGCCGCACGTCGGCCAATCGGGCCGCCCACTCCGCCTCCGCCTTCGGTGCCGCGAATGGAAAATACCCGTTGAGGTCCTTGAGCGGCTGAAGCCTCGCGTCGTTCGGTACGGCACCGGATGGCAATGCCAGAGGCACGTCTGCGGCCCAGGCTATGCCGACCAATGACCACACGATGGAGAAGAGTATGACGCTGATTTGTTTGTAGGGGGGCATGGAGTTGTGAGTTGCGAGTTGTGAGTTGCGAGGGGACGAGGGGCGAGTTTCGAGGGGACGAGGGGACGAGGGGGGGACTACAACAAAATTAGTACAAGCTTTCAACTTGGCGCATAGCGGATGCCTATAAGGTATTCTGCCGTTGGTTCACGAACGGCTTGATCCGGTTCATCCTGCTGTTCCTGTTATCCGGTCCTTCAGCTTCCGTACGTCGTGCCCGTCGTGTCGTCGTGGTAAGAAATGACTTTTCGCAGTCGAACTAAGGTCGGAACTTGAGCAAGGCCGCTTCATAATCGTTAGGGTGGTTCAGGTTGGCAAGTGTGGCAAGGTCGGCATCGACTTCGCGGAGTAAATCGATTGGCACCCTGCGAGTGGACACCTCGTCGAACAAGTGCTGCTGCCGGAACCGCCCTTCGGCAAGGAGTCGTTCGATATGCGGAAGGACGGTGGTTCGGTAAACGGCAGCCAACGGGTGATGGTATCTTCCATCGAATGGCACCGCGATATCGAACTCTTCCAGTTGCTCGAACATCCGCATGACGAACGCGGGGACGAGGAGCGGCACATCGCACCCCGTTGCATACACGCAATCCACTCGACTCAGCAGTGTTTGTAAGCCGCGCGCCAAGCCCGCCAGCGGGCCGCGGCATTCGTACTCATCGCGGGCTAACAACACCGCCTGGGGCAACTCGGGCAGCACCTGATTCGGCCCGGCGACCACCACGAGGTTCGGCAGCCCGACAACCCCGCCCATCAAGCGAACGACCCGCTGCAACATACGTTCCCCGCCAAAGGGCAACGTGGCCTTATCGCACCCCATGCGGCTCGATCTTCCACCACACAGTACGACGGCTCCTCTTCTCATGGTGCGGCCAGCGGCAGTTCAGCGGATCGTGGTTGGCAGACGGGTTGCGGGTGGTCAGCCGTTGTGAGAGCCCACAGAATCGAATCCCCCCGGCAGTATTATAACGCATTCACATGCCACTCACACTTACCTACCGCGCAAGCGCGCCAACGCCCGTTGAAGTGGAGGGCCTGACACTCGACGGGGCTGCTGACCATCGGCTGGCTGAAATCGAGCGAGTTGAAATCTGCCACGGCAATGCTCGACTCCCACTGGCTGAAATGTTTTCCGTCGCTGGAGACCCCCGCGACAAGTGCTTCGAGTTCGTTGGCGATCTCTATGGTGTCCATTGAGTCGGTGCCCACATGCACGCCGGGCAGATCATGGTCCATGGCCCCTGTGGACGGCACATAGGCGGCGCGATGCGCGGCGGTGAGAACTGCATCGAAGGTGATGCCGGCGATTGGATCGGCTGCGAAATGCACGACGGATACATCCGCCTTGTCGTCGGCGGCAATGCCGGCGACATGCTCGGGTTCAACATGACGAATGGCACGATTCTCGTCCTCGGCAATGCAGGTCGGCGCGCGGCCGCAGGAATGCACGGTGGCACGATCGGAAACCTTGGCCCTGTCCGCCCGCCCGTGCTGCCCACCTACCGTTTTGAACACACTGAGCCATTAACAAAACTCGCCGAACGCGTTTAGCCCTTGCGCGAAAAAGGTTTCCCGCTCGATGAGGTTGTCTTGCAACGCTCGGCCGACCTGTTCATCAGCGATCTTGCTGAAGAGGGTAGCGGAGAACTGTATTTTGCAGCCCACTCTTGTTAGTTCGTAAGATGCGCGAATCGTGGCACGGACTAAAGTCCGTGGAACACACGAACTAAAGTCCGTGCTACGTGTTGCGGCCGAAGGCTGCGCTACGAAACTACCCAAAGCAATTCAACAAAATGACCCCGACGGGACTCGAACCCGTGTTACCGGCGTGAAAGGCCGGTGTCCTAGACCGCTAGACGACGGGGCCTGAATGCGCCTTGATTCGGATCGTAAGACCCTACCGCCCATTGCGAAGCGCACCGCAGCGCTGGCAACGGCCGACGCGAACCACGGTGGATTGGGCATTCAAGCTGATCTAGCTGTATAGAGGTACGGCGTGCCAACGTCAAGCCGTAGTTTTTCAACTTCCGCCATCGCGCCATCGCGCGAGCGTAATGCCCAAGCACGTGGGGCGCAAGAGAACCCGAGTGACCGGCACGGTGTACAACTGCGGGGGCAGAAGAGAAATATCGAAGCCGTGTCTTTCAAAAAAAGCGCAAGGGCACGAAAGATTAGTCGGCGAGGAAATATCGAGGGAAGAGTTCCGAGCTGGGTCCGCTAACCATCGTTTTGAGCAACCGAGGACTCGTCGGGACTAGTTTGGCTATTGCGACGAATTGCCTCGTAAACCTCGTTGCGATGGACGGGGACTTCCTTGGGGGCCTCCACGCCAAGCCGCACCTTGTCGCCGCGGATTTCAACCACGACGATCGTGATATCATCGTTGATGATGATACTTTCGTTTTTTTTCCGTGATAGAACTAACATGCTCGTTTCCTTCCAAGGCACATCGAAGTGAGAGAGTTGGCGATTCCTAGCGTGCGACCGGCAACCGATGCATCCAGGCCAATTACCCCCTCAGAAATGGGGCTAATTATCGCCCTCAGGAACGACGTCCCTATCATTCCACTCTACGTGGCGAAGGGGTACAGTCAAGGAAAGCACGGTGAAGAAGGTATTGTTTTTGCTACCTTTCCGGCACGGTTGGACGATCGGCAGGCCTAGCTGGCCCCCCTCGATGGGAGCACAGACTCCGTTTTCCACTAGATTGGGGCCGGATACAAATGGCTGTAACCACTTATGCAGATGGACTTTATGGCATGTTTTCGGATGGAGAAAGGCTCGCCTCTGGTTGGAGAGCATTGGGGGAACATTGCCATCCAACGACCGCGTCAGCCTGGATTGCCGGTTTTTCCAGGACCCCCAGGAATTACTTAAGAAATCGTAGCTTTTTGGACAGTATTGCAGCAAATTCCACTCAGTGGCCACCCAACGGCTATATCCCCAAGACCCATCAGGGGGAAGCGAGATTTCTCGTGAGCAGCGCCTTCTGAGAAGTGCATTTGTGCGGGAACTTCGCTCGAAGCCGATCAGGTGATCTCAGCGGGTAATGGCGAGCCGTTGCGCTACAGAAGTGTTCACGATGATTCCCGATACCACGGTGGAACCGATAGCGAGAGACAACCTTGAAGAAAAGGCTCCGCCGAAAGAGTATCGATTGAAGCTTCCAGGGTTGATTGCGATTTGACAGACAATGACGTGCGGGCCGCATCACGTAGCGGCGACCGCACAAAGTGGCAAAGTAGTACCGTAGACAGTTGCGAACGGAACGCGGGTGCCTCTATAATCTACGCTCTTCCGCGGCGCGCTTGGGTTGCACCGTGTTTGCGGCGGTTTCAACTGCGTGGCCACACAGGTTTATTCACGCGCAGCGGCTCCGATCGATTGTCAAGTCGTTTTCTCCGTTGGTTCCCAATCGGCGAGAATCGTTCAGGAAGTATTGCGGCCCCATGATTAACGAAGTCAAGGCTGTTTGGCCCTGGATGGGCAACGTTGTCGATGCGGTTTGTACCGTGGGCCACGGCATGTGGATTACGTTTCGAACCTGGATCAAGACCTATCGGCCAGAGCGAAAGACGTTCACCGAGCATTTCGAATATCCTGAACTGCCGGTGCCGGTAGCGGCACGTTATCGTGGGTTTCATCGTTACGATTTGACCACGTGCATCGCGTGCGATCAGTGTGCGAAGGCATGCCCGGTGGATTGCATCTACATTGGCAAGGAGCGCGTGGAGACCGGCAAGGGGTTCAAGATCACCGGTTACACGATCGATTACTCGAAGTGCATGTTTTGTGCGTTGTGCGTTGAGCCGTGCCCCGTGGATTGCATCTTCATGGGTGCGACACACGACCTGAGTTGCTACAGCCGCGATGGGTGCATTGTGGATTATTCGCGGTTGCCGCTGGATGTGGCGTGGGGGCGGGCGACACTCAATCCCACGGCGGTGGCCGACTCGAAGGTGATTACCCAGCCCGTTCACGGCGGGCCTAATCAGTAAGTGTTATCGCGCATCAAATCGGCAGGCATTGCGAGGTTCGTCGTATTTCCTAGGAATTTGAGAAGGTGCTCGAACTGAGGCAAAGAGAGCATCCCAACTCGCGATGGCGAATAGTCTGCCGAGCTGCCGCGGTAGAACAACGAACATTCCAACCAGGAAGAACGGATACGATTATGGCAACCCCCACCGCGATTGCCGCTTATGTCACGCTGTTCGCACTGACAGGGTTTCTGTTCTTGTTTGTGAACTTGGTGATCGGTTGGCTTGTTCGACCGCGGAAACCCAATACCGAGAAGCTGGAAGTTTACGAATGCGGTGAACCGACGATTGGTTCAAGTTTCGTGCAGTTTGACTTACGGTTTTACGTTGTTGCGTTGTTGTTCATCATATTTGACGTGGAAGTGGCGTTCTTCTTTCCCTGGGCAGCCGTCTATGGCAAAGCGACGCAACTGGCCGGTGGGCCACCCTCAACGGTGATTGCTCAAACGGCGGAAGGTACACCGCTGGCCGATCCCGCGCAGCCAGTGGCAGATGCTTCAACCACGGCCCGCCTTGCGGAGTTGGGGTTTCCGTCGAAATCCGATTCGGCCACGAAGGATGGCCCCGAGCTGCGCGAGGCGGCCCGGGGTATGGCACTGATGTCGTTTGCCGATATTGGCGTGTTCTTTTTTGTCTTGCTGGTTGGTTTTGCCTACGTGTGGAAACGCGGCGATCTAGACTGGGTGCGTGCCCTCTCACGCGATCGGCCGCAACCTGCAAGCAAGCCCCCGACCCCGCGGGCATTGGAACCCAGCCAATCGATCTTGTCTGTCTAATTCATGGGGGACTTTTGCCGGTTCTTACCGGGCGCGGCTGAAGTTCATCGAATGGCATAGCTAGTTGGTACGTTGAATCAAGGGTGATCGGAATGGCTGGTACTGGGTTCCTCGAGTCGTTAAAGGCCACGTTTGGGGCAAAGATATCCGGAGCGAATCTGGACAACCTCGATCCTTGGATCGAGGTTACACCGGATGGGCTTCTGGAAGTGTGCCGCTACTTGCGCGATGAACCTTCTCTGCTGTTCGATTACCTGAGTTGCATTTCGGGCGTCGATTACCTGCATACCGACGAAAAGAAGGCCGCCAAGAGCGAATGGCAACCTCACTCCGAGGTGGTCTACCACTTGTTTAGCATGAAGCACAAACACAGTTTGGTGCTGAAGGTGATGTTGCCGCGCTGGAAGAACGACAAGCCGGGCGAGTTGCCTGAATTGCCTTCCGTCGTAGACCTGTGGAGCACGGCCGACTGGCACGAACGCGAAGTTTACGACCTATCAGGAATATTCTTCAAGGGCCATCCAAACCTGCGGCGGATCCTATGCCCAGAAGACTGGGTCGGTCATCCGCTGCGAAAAGACTACGAAATGCCGCTAGAGTATCACGGCATACGGGGGAGATAGAATCGCCGCTACAAGGCACCATATACTCAACAACTGAACCACGGTCTTATTGTGATTTTTCGTGCCTTCTCGTGGCCAACCATACACGTCCCTTATCCCAATGAGGCAGCCGGTTTCCATGTCAGCAGTAGTTGAAGACCCCCGCATTATTGAGTTCGACGTTCGCACGGACGAGATGCTCGTCAACATGGGGCCGCAGCACCCGAGTACCCACGGTGTACTTCGTCTTGTGCTGCGAACCGACGGCGAAATCGTTTCGGAAACGGTACCGCACATCGGCTACCTGCATCGGTGCGCGGAGAAGATCGGTGAGAACCTGACGCCTCGCCAATGGATTCCGTACACCGATCGGATGGATTACCTGGCCGCCATGAACATGAACTTGGGCTGGGCACTGACGGTCGAAAAGTTGATGGGCTACCGTGTTCCCGAGCGAGGCAGGCACCTGCGCGTGTTGATTACCGAGCTGAATCGGATCGCTAGCCACCTGGTGGGCATGGGGGCCTACGGCCTCGATCTGGGCACCTTCAGCCCCTTCCTCTATGCGTTCCGCGAGCGAGAGAAGATTCTCGATTTGTTCGAAGAGGCCTGCGGTGCTCGTTTGACCTACAGCTATTTGACGCCAGGGGGTGCCACGGCCGACCTGCCGCGCGGATGGCTCAAGAAATGTGAAGACTTCCTGGATGAGTTAGACCCGATCATCTGGGAATACCACACACTGCTGACGTCGAACTCGATCTTCGTGAAGCGGACGACTGGCATCGGCATCTTGTCGCCGCAGATGGCAATCGACTTTGGCACCAGCGGCCCCGTGCTTCGCGGCAGCGGCGTGGACCACGACATGCGCCGCGACGGAGAAGAAATCTATACTTCGTTATACGAAGGCTATGCGTTCGAAGTGATCTGCGAGCGAGACGGCCATTATCCGCGCGATCACGCCTATCCCCCCGTTCCTTACGAGGCCGTGTTGGGCGATTGTTGGCATCGCTTCTATGTGCGGATGCTCGAGGTCGTGCAGAGCATCGACCTTTGCCGTCAGGCGATTGACCGCTACAGCATGTCATCGGGCAGCCACGGCGAGCCGATTAAGCTGACAACAAAGCTGCCCAAAGGCGAGTGCTACCTGGAAACCGAGTGCCCAAAGGGCCAGATGGGTTTTTACCTGGTCAGCTCAGGCGAATCGATTCCGTGGCGAGTGCGGGCCCGAAGCAGTAGCTTCTGCAACCTTTCGGTGGCGAACACACTTTGCCGAGGTTGCCTCATCGCCGACATCCCGGCCATCGTCGGTTCGCTAGATATCGTGATGGGCGAGATCGACCGATAGGATCGAGTACCACGGCCTGGGGGTAAGAAGCACAGAAACTGTTGGATGGTTGTCACGTTTGTTTTTTGTTACTCGGGTAGAGGTGCAATTCGCTCTGGGCCTCTGACTCTTCCAGGGGGGTTCCTAGCAGCACTCTCTGCGGAGAAAAAACACTCCCAGCAGCGATTCCGGCCGAAAAATCAATTCTCTCGCGCTGGCAGGGTATTTCTATGAAGGTTTCGTTATCAGCGACAAAAAAAGGAAAACACTTCGTGGCCTATGAGCCTGATGTGAAAAGCGATCTAAACACCGATCTTTTTTGTGGACGTTTTACTCCGGCTGCGTTACATTGCAGGGTTGTCGGGAACATTCTAGGACGACACAGTTTCCGTTACATGCACGATGCACGGGAGCGGACCGTCTGGGCTTCTGATCGCGGTATTTGATCGCGATCGCGTGGACGGGCCGCCACCGCCGCATTGATCGCGGCGGGTACCTCTTCTGCAAAGAGCCTCGTCCATGCCTCGTCGAATTCGGTTCTTGCGCGCCTTGTGTCTTGCGCACGTTGTGTTGTTTGTTGGTGCGGGCAACGTTCGTTCGCAACTTTATCCGGCAAATCCTTCTTTCTCGTCCACCGAGGACCAAAATATACGGGCCTTCGACCTTGGTTCTGCTCGCCAAGGCGCGTCGGGCAAAATGGTTCAAGTTAGGCTGGCCAACTTGGCGGCGGCGTCTGGAACAACGTCGGCAATGAGCCTAGCGAACGTCGCGACATCAGGCGATTCAACTTCGTTAGTATTTCAGCCCGGAGTTATCAGCGGATTGTCGGCTGGTTCGAGCGTTCTTAGGCCACTGCTGCTCAACACAAATCAACATGGCAACTTGCAGGCGAACTATGTATTATCGATTACCAGTGATGCACTGCCGAGTTCACCGGCCCAACTACTGGTGTTGGCAGGCTACGCACGAGTCTACGCGCAGGGCGATTACAATGAGGATGGCTCGGTCGATGCCGCGGACTACATCCTTTGGCGTAAGACCCAAGGTACCGCGCCCCTGGCTGGAACCGGTGCCGATGGCGATTTTAACGGCCTGGTGAACGCGACCGACCAGGCAATCTGGCGAGCCAACTTCGGCAAGAATCTGACCGATGGCGCGGCATCGGGCACCAATCATTCGCTCGTCGGAAGCGAAGTGCCCGAGCCGATGGCCGGGGTGATGCTTCTGCTGGCCGCCTCCGTGAAATGGCTTCGTCAGAGGGCTCGCCGCTAGGTTTTGAGCGAGATTCGAACTCGCAATCATTGAAGGAACTCCCGAAGTTAGACCCCAGCGCTCTCCCCAGGGCTGCGGAGCGAATGTACCGAGAATGCCAGGAGTGATCATGGACTTCGGGGGGAAGCGATCTCATGCCCCCGCAATACCGTGGGCATGGCATGGAAGCCATGCCAACACAGCGACTCAAGTCGCTGTGTTGCGAGCCGCGAGGAGCCGACCACGCTGCGAGCGGTGCCCGTCCGAGCTTGGCGAGGTTGAAAAACGCCACGATGGAATTTTTCAACAGGCTGGTAGATGGCTACTCTCTCGCATCATAAACTAATCTACACTCAAGTTTCCACCCTTCTGTGCTCTACAAAACGATCGAAAAAAGTACGATACTAACCGATTCTGAGAATCCATCCGGATTCGATAAGAATTTCCTTCGTCTGTGCACTCTTTCCCGCCCATGTCCACCTTCGCCGTCATTCTTCCCGCCGCGGGGCAAAGTCGCCGGTTTAACGATCGGGCGTACAAGAAGCCGTTCGCGCCGCTGGGCGGGCGGGCCGTGTGGCTTCACTCGGCCGAGCGGTTCATGCATCGGGCCGATGTGAAGCAGGTGATTGTGTGCGTGGCGGCCGAGGATCGCGAGCTGTTCGATTTGAAGTTCGGCGCGAACATTGCCATCATGGGTGTGCAGGTGGTGGAAGGTGGAGCCGAGCGTGTTGATAGCATCCAGCGGGCACTCGAATGCGTGAAGGATGGGATCGACTTCGTGGCCATTCACGACGCCGCTCGCCCCTGCCTGGCCGATCCGTGGATCGATGACGTATTTGCGGCCGCCGCCCGCGATGGCGCGGCGATCTTGGCCGCACCCGTACAGGCCACGATCAAACGGGCCGACGCCAAAAAACACGTGCAAGCCACGGTCGATCGTGCCGGCCTGTGGGAAGCCCAAACGCCCCAAGTGTTCCGTCGCCAGTTGCTCATCGAAGCTTACGCCAAATGTGGCCCCGAACCGGTTACCGACGACGCTCAGCTCGTCGAGCGGCTCGGCAAACCCGTGAAGATCGTCCCCTGCTCTTCACTCAACATCAAAATCACCACGCGCGACGACCTGAAATTGGCTGAGCAAGTGCTCAAGGTGCTACCGAAGCCGAAGCTGGAAGGCTTTCAACACCCGTTTTCCACCGATGACTTGTGGCGTTGAGTTCGATTTCGGATTTCGGATTTCGGATTTCGGATTTATGATGAACGGTCCCCGTCAAACCAAAATCCTCAATCCGAAATTCGCAATGCTTCTGGAAGAACTCCGCTGGCGTGGCCTGATCCACCAAACGACCGACGATGCGAACCTTGCCGCATGGCTGGCCGAGCGGCCCCGGACGCTTTATGCCGGCTTCGACCCGACCGCTCCAAGCTTGCACGTGGGGCACCTGCTGCCGCTCTTGATGCTGCGTCGCTTTCAGAGGTCGGGGCACAAGCCGATTGCCGTCGTCGGCGGCGCGACCGGCATGATCGGCGATCCCAGCGGCAAGAGCCAAGAGCGCAATCTCCTCTCGCGCGAGGACCTGGCGCGCAACGTGGCCGCCCTGCGCGAGCAAATGCGGCAGTTCCTCGATTTCGACGCGGGCAGCCACTCGGCCGAGTTGGTCAACAACTTCGATTGGGTCGGTCCGATGAGCTACCTCGAATTCTTACGCGATATTGGCAAGAATTTTCCCGTCAACGTGATGCTCGCCAAGGACTCGGTGAAGAGCCGCCTTGGCCGCGACGACACCGGGCTTAGCTACACCGAGTTCAGCTACATGCTTCTGCAGGCTTACGACTTCGTGTACCTATTCGATAAATACAACTGCGAGCTTCAAGTCGGCGGCAGCGATCAGTGGGGCAACATTACGGCCGGAATCGACTTGGCAAGGCGCATGCGCGGCGTACCACTCCACGGCCTCACCTGCCCGTTGCTCACGAAATCCGATGGCTCGAAAATGGGCAAGACCGAGTCGGGCACGTTATGGCTTGCCGCCAACCGCACGAGCCCTTACCAATTCTATCAATACTGGATTCGCGTCGAAGATGCCGACGTCGGCAAGTGCCTGCGGATGCTCACCTCGCTTTCGCGCGAGGAGATCGAAAGGCTCGACACCGCCCGCGAGGCCGACGCCGCCAAGCGAGATAGCCAACGCCGGCTTGCGGAAGAAATGACGCGGCTTGTTCACGGCGAACCGGGGCTGGCCGCCGCTCAGCGTGCTACCGATATCTTTTACGGCGCAGAGATTTCAGACCTGAACGATACCCAACTGGATGAGATATTTGCCGATGTTCCTAGCCAGCAGCTCAGACGCAATGTTCTAAACGCCGATGGCGGCCTGCTGATCGTCGATGCGCTGGTGGCGGCCGGCCTCGCCAAGAGCAAGGGCGATGCCCGCCGCACCACGCAGCAGGGCGGCGCTTACGTCAATAACCGGCGCATCGAAAGTGTCGAAGCCCGTCTTACCACTGGCGACCTCGCCAGTGAGACGGTCATGGTCTTACGCAGCGGCAAGAAAAACTATGCTTTGCTCAGGTTCGAGTAGGCTGTTCAAGCCCAAAGTATCTTACGCAAACGGTTGAGCCTGCAGGATTGGCCCTAGCAGGGCCAATCGGTATGTCACTTTGGGCAAAGAAGTAGGTGCCGCGAGCCGAGCGGCACTTTTCGTGAAGTGGATGCCGAGTAGGTAATTCTGTGTCCCGGTCGGCTCGCGGGACCTACATGCCAGCCCCCTCGATTGAACAACTGATTCACCTGGTTGGCCCAAGTAGGGCCGATCACTTTTTCAATTTGGGCGAGTGCATTGGAAACCAGCCCGAAGCGTCAGCGAGGGAAAAAGCACACATTCCCTCGCTGACGCTTCGGGTTCGTGAGTCCACGCTGTCCCGAACATGAATAACGGATCGGCCCTGTTGGCCCAAGAGGGCAACTTGCGGCTCGCCCCCAAGACATTTATAGTAGTCGATTCGGGCACGCCGACGTATTTGGAGTAGTTTTAGGGCGGCGCGAACCAACTTATCGGCCCCTTCGTAGCGAAACCGGGGCAGTCCGAGGGGCGAGCGGCCCCTTCGGCGGCACGAGTGAGGTATTGCATGGCTGGTGAAACCGTAATCGAAACGCGGGCGTTATCCAAAACCTACCGCGACTTCTGGGGGCGTCCGAAAGTGCGGGCTCTCAAGGCCCTCGACCTCGAAATCAAACAGGGCGAAGTCTTCGGTCTGCTCGGCCCCAACGGTTCGGGCAAGACCACAACGATGAAGCTTCTCTTGGGCCTTCTGTTCCCCACCGAAGGCCAGGCTCTCGTTTTTGGCAAGGATGCTTCCGATGTTGATAAGAACCAACGCATCGGCTACCTGCCCGAGGAGACTTATCTCTACCGCTTCCTCAACGCCGAGGAAACGCTTGACTTCTACGGCCGGCTGTTCGATATCCCTCACAAGGTCCTTCGCGAACGGATCGATTCGCTCATCCAATTGGTCGGGCTCGATCGTGCCCGTAAGCGCCAACTCAAAGAGTACTCCAAGGGCATGGCCCGCCGGATCGGGTTGGCTCAGGCTCTCATCAACGAACCTGAGCTGATCTTGCTCGATGAACCGACCAGCGGCCTCGACCCGATCGGTACCCGCGAAATGAAGGACATGATCCTTCGGCTGAAGGAGCAGGGAAGAACGGTCGTCATGTGCAGCCACCTTCTGGCCGACGTGCAAGACGTGTGCGACCGCATCGCGATTTTGCACCAAGGTGAACTGAAAGAGCTTGGCCGAGTCGATAGCCTGTTGACGCTAGCCGATGTCACGCAGATTCGCGCCAAGCGGCTCCCCGAACCGTGCATCGAGGAGATTCGCCAAGTCATCGCGCGTCACCAGGGCGAAGTGCTCACGGTCGAGCACCCGACCACCACGCTCGAAGAGCTATTCCTTTCCATTGTGCGTGATAGCGAGGCCCGCCCGGGCCGCCGTGCTGTGGAAAGTTCGGCCCCAATTGTTTAGCCGCGACGTAGAGCAGGGCGCAGGTAAGGCGGACCACCATAAGGAACTTGAACTAGGCGGCTTACGAAGTCCCCTCACCCAGGCCTGCATCCAGAGGGAGGGCGGGGGCTGTTAGGGTTCCGCGATTACAAACATACTTCCGCGAAACCGCCGGCTTCCGCAGGCGGCGCCTGGAACCCATTGAACCTCTAATAACCGTGCAATCCTCGTGGATAACAACCTTTCCTCGTAACCGGCGTCACCCACGATATTCATTTATTCATCCATTCATTCATCGTCGTTCCTAATCATTCTTTCTGTTTATTTTGCGGATTGATTCATGGTTCTTGAAGACCAACCGCTTCCGTTCTTGACTTGGTTGCTCGGCCTGCCCTGGACCGAGGCGGAAGCCTTCCTGAAGAGTGCGCTGTTTCAATTTGTGCTGACCGTTGCCGCGGGGGCTGTTGTGGCGCTCGTGGGAGGGTACTTGTTGGCGCTCTTGCGGAATGGCCCGATCAAAGCCGGCGACATCACCTATCGTGTCGTCACGAACGGCCTTGCGGAACTGCTCCGGACCTCGCCACGCCGAGTGTGGGCGATTGCCAGGCTTGTGATTAAAGAATCGGTTCGTCGCCGCGTTATTGTGGCTTTCGCAATCTACCTTATTATCCTGTTGTTTGCCGGCTGGTTCTTGCAAACCGGTTATCGTGAACCGGCCAAGCTTTATTTCAGCTTTGTTCTCACGGCTACGACTTATCTTGTGCTGGCCGTGGGGTTGCTCTTGAGCGCATTCAGTTTGCCGAACGACTTCAAGACGAAGACCATCTTCACGGTCGTTACCAAGCCGGTACGGGCCGGCGATATCGTTCTCGGCCGCATCCTCGGTTTCACGGTTGTCGGCACGGTACTGCTGGCCATTATGGCCTTCTGCGGCTCCGCGTTCGTGTGGCGCATGCTCGATCATACCCACACCGTCAAGATCGAATCGCTGGAAGATAAGTTCGATTCCACGGGTAAAGTCGTGGGAAAGAAAGGCCGCACTTCGACGAACATACAGCACTCGCACGAAGTGGAGGTTTACACGGATGGCTCGGGGCTTGCCCTCTCGGCGAACGAGCACGAACATAAGATCACCGGTGGGCCTGGCGGCGAATACGTCGTCAGTGGGGCGGAAGGTTTGTTTCGCGCCCGCGTACCGTACTACGGCAAGCTCGGATTCCTCGATCGCAATGGGGTTCCAGTTACGAAGGGTGTCAGCGTTGGCAACGAGTGGACTTACCGCAGCTTCATCGAGGGCGGTACGCCGATGGCGGCGATCTGGACGTTCGAGCATATCAGCTCCAAGAGCTTCCGCCGCGATGAAACCGGTGCCGAAACGCTCCCCATCGAACTCATCGTCCGCGTCTTCCGCACGTACAAGGGTGATATCGAGAAAGGCATCCAGGGCGTGCTGCAGCTTCGCAACCCCGACAAAAACAAGATTCTCAGCGAACCTTGGACCTTCACCGCCAAAGATAACTCGATCAACACGTTTGGCTGGTCGCGCAAACTCAACAATTCCGAGCAGCAACCGATCGACTTGCTGGAAAACCTAGTTTCCAAGGATGGCCGACTGGAGGTCGTTGTTCAATGCCTCGATCGGGCCCAGTACTACGGATTTGCCCAGCCCGATTGTTATGTTCGCCTGCCCGATGGCTCGCCGCTCTTCAACTACATCAAGGCGCAGGCCAGCATTTGGATTCAAATGGTCCTTGTTATCGCCATTGGCGTGACATGCAGTACGCTCGTCAATACGCCGGTTGCCATTCTGTTTACGATCTCCTTCATTACGCTCGGCTTCTTCCGCGATTTTTTCCTCAAAGTGGCGATCGGCGAGCAAGTGGGCGGTGGTCCGCTCGAATCGCTCTATCGGATTGTGACTCAAATGAATCAGATTTCCCCTTTACCTGAAGGATTCGCGTCGCAATTGATCCAATTCATCGATTATGTGCTCAAGACGGGCATGCTCAGCCTCACCTATCTGCTACCCAATTTCCGCTCGCTCAGCACCGTGGGTTACGTGGCTTATGGGTACGATATTCCACTCAATCGCCTGGCTCAAGACTTGCTGGTCTGCCTAGTCTACGTAATAGGCTCGTTCATCGTCGGCTACTTCTTTTTGCGAACCCGTGAGGTGGCGAAATGACGGAACGCTCTACGTTTTATCGAAAGTTGGGTTACCTGGGCGCGATGGTCCTGCTCGCGTTCCCGATTGTTTGGCTAAGCATGCCGGCCACGTCCACCCGGGCTGGCGGCAAGCTCGCTCAACTTCGTGGCGAGTACAAACTCTCCCAAGTAAACCTTGGCGAAGTAGACCCCGCCAGCGAAACGATCAAACTCGCCACGCTTGGCCTTCGCGGCGTCGCCGTGAATGTGCTGTGGGAAAAGGCCAACCACTACAAGAAAACCGAGGATTGGACCAACCTCACCGCAACGCTTGAACAGCTCGCCAAGTTGCAGCCTAACTTCATCACGTTCTGGAAGTTTCAGGCCTGGAACCTGACCTACAACGTATCGGTCGAGTTCGACGACTACCACGACCGCTACTACTACGTTCGCCGCGGCATCCAGTTTCTACAGCAGGGCGAACGTTACAACGTTGGCCACCCACAACTGCTGTGGGACCTTGGCTGGTTCATAGGCCAAAAAATTGGACGTGCCGATGAGTACTTGCAATATCGCCGTCTCTTCCGGGATGACGACGAGTACCATCCCACGGATGCGACGTCCGACCAGCGAGACAACTGGCTGGTGGGCAAAGAATGGTACAAGAAGGCGATCGATTCCGTCGATAACCAAGGCCGCAGTTTGGGCAGAAAAAGCCCACGCGATTTTTATTCGAGCGTAGCCAAGTCGCAGATGAACTATGCCGAGGCCATCGAAGAGGAAGGCGCTTTCGAAAAAGCCCGTCTCGCCTGGATTCAGGCCGCCAAAGAATGGCGTGAGTTCGGCGAACATGTCATCGAACATTCCACCGGCGTCAAGCTTCGTTTAGGCGCCCAAACCGAACTAGAAAAGGAACTCGCCGACTTACGAGCCAAACTGGAAACCTTGCTTCCTGGTACCCGTGCCAAACTTCTCGAAGAGAAGAAAGCGGCACTTACCGCCGAAGAACAGGGCGTTTTGGCGTTGCCCAAGGAGCAACTTTCGCCCCAACAGGCCGAGCAACGCTACCGCCTGGATGAGAAGATTGTGGTTACCGATCGGGCGGTTGCTGAACGTGTTGCCCGCGAAAAACCAGATGACAAGAACCAAGCCCTGCAATTCGCAAGCGAGATCGAACGGCAAGATCGCGAGTTGCAGTACACGATCAACTACAAGCGAGACGCCAACTACGACTTCTGGCTCACGCGTGCCGACTCGGAACAGACACCCGATGCCCTCGCTGCGCGTAAGCTCATGTTCGATGCTCACAAAGCATTCCGGGCCGCCGACCTGCCCACGGCCAAGAAACTTTATCAAGAAGGCTTTGCCAAGTGGCGTGCTCTCGTAGACAAGTTCCCCGCGATTCTCGATGAAGACCAAACTTCCGGCGGCGACATCGTCGATTTCATCAAACGCTATCGCAAAGTGCTCGATCAGTTGGATGAACAACTCGACGATAGCTTTCCACTGTGGGATGTCCTCGAACAATTCGATCGCGAAAGCGAATTCACTGCCGAATTGAAGGACTATCGACTCCGCCACGGCCGCCCCTTGCCCGAAGACCTGAAGAAAGAAACAGAAGCAGGCCAGGAGGCCGAGGGAAAGGAAGATGTGGATACGAGCAAAGAAGAGGAACCGGCCAAAGGTGAAAAGTCTGGCAAATCATCTGCCATAAGCATTCACTCGAAGTCGCGAACTGCGTAGCCTGGATTTCTCTCCACGAAGGCACGGTGAGACGGAGAGAACAAGAGCACATTACGTCGGCGACGCAACGAGTGCGTTTGCTTCGCCGCTTGCTTGGCGTTCAACGAGCGTATCGGTCGTTTGCCACGCAGTCATCAAGAAGAACGGTAGCGGATTAAAGGAATGAGGCTGCCCGCAATGAGTTGCATAGAACTGTTCGGAATCCGACTGAATTGCGTTTCGCTTTCGGAAGCGAGTCACACTCTCGTCGTTTGGATGCGCGAAGACCGGCCGTGCCGCTACGTGGTGACGTTGAACGTCGATCATGTGGTTAAGCTCCAATCTCAGACGGCATTTCAGGCCGCCTACGCGAGTGCCTCGCTCGTGGTGGCCGACGGCTGGCCCCTAGTCACGGCCTCGCGTTGGCTCGGCAAGCCGCTGCCCGAGCGTGTTGCCGGTTCCGATCTGGTTCCCGGCTTGTTGAGCGTGGCCGGCGATCTGGGCGAAATGAGAGTTTTTTTATTGGGCGGTGCGCCAGGCGTGGCCGAGCAAGCTGTTATTCGCATTCACGAGCGATGGCCGAACGTGCGGGTCGTCGGCACTGCAAGCCCGCGTGTGGAACTTGAGCGCGACGGTGCCGACACCGACGCCGCAGTCGAGGCGATTAACGCCGTGCAGCCCCACCTTCTTGTCGTGGGATTAGGAGCGCCGAAACAGGAGCAATGGTTGCACCGCAACGCGCCGCGATTGCAAGCCAAGGTGGCGATTGCCGCAGGGGCAACGATCGATTTCCTGGCCGGTGTGCAAACCCGCGCGCCGCGTTGGATCCGGCGAATGAGGATGGAGTGGCTGTATCGGCTCGCATCGAATCCGCGCCGCCTCGCGGGCCGATATTTTCACGATGCCTTCGTTTTTCCACGACTCGTCGTCGCCGAGTGGTGGCGAGCAAGGAAGAGGTAGCCGCTCCGTTTTGCGGCGGCTCATCACGAACCAAAGAGCGCACCCCCGCAAATCTACCACACCTGGCTGCGAAGCCGCACCGATCCGAACGGCGCGGTCGTTACGCGGTCGGCGTGATCTCCTCCGCGTCGGGAAGGTAACTCATATCAACCGGATAGTTCCGCCACTGAATTGAGTAGTGACTCTCGAACCACGCTTGGATGTCGGCTTCCGCGTCGTGGTCGTACTCGGGCGCAACGTGCAGCGTTCGGCCTAAGATCGGATCGCGGAGTTCGCCCTGGTCGATGATCACGCGGCCCGACTTGATCACGATTCGCGGCGTTTCAAACATCGTTTCCTTGTTCTCATTGGGCGTGTAGAGCGTGATGTCGGCATCGGCCCCGATGCCCAAATGGCCCTTGTTCTTCAGCCCCAATATGCGGGCCGGGCCAGCGCGGGTGATGATCGCGATTTCGGCCAACGTGTACTCTCGCGTAAGATCGGCGAGGCACGAACGCTCGGCAATCATCGCCGGGCATTTCTTCAGAACGTCTTGCCGGTAAGTGCGGTCCATCAGCAAACGAATGATCTGCGGGTAGGCCATGAACGAGCCGCCGTTCGGGTGATCGGTGCTCATGACTACGCGCCACGGATCATCGACCAACAAGTACCATTCAAGCCCAATCGCCCATTGCAGCGAATGAACGAGCGATTTGTTGCGGTACTTGATCGGTGTGATGCCGCAGCCACACTCCATCTCGGTGTCGTTGCTGTACCATTTGCTCTTGAATACGTTCGAAAGATAGTAACCCAACGGTCCGTCGCCTGTCATGCTGGTCGTTTCACCAAACAGGACCTGGCCGACATCCACCGTGATATTCGGGTGCGTGTTAACGTACTCAACAAGCGGAATCACCTTGCTGTTAAAGGTGTTTTCGTCGCCCTCTCCGCCGCCATAGCTGTGAAATTGAACGTGCGTGAAGTGGCCGCGGCGGCCCTCCAGTGCCTTCATCGTTTCCAGCGTGGTGTGCCAATTGCCCGGCATGCCCAGGTTGTTGCAGTGGATGTGTACCGGATGCGGCAGCCGCAGTTCGGCGGCCGCTTGTGCCACGCCGCGAATGATTTGCCGTGGCGTGCAACCGAAGTGATCGACCCGATCATCCAGCCCGTGTACGTTGCCGCCGGGATGGTTCTTCCACACCTCAACGCCTCCTGGGTTCACCAGCTTCGGGGCGTAGCCCTTCGTCGCGCCGAGCAGCCAGGCCACGAAGGCCTTGAGCTTGTGCGGCTCGTTCCGTTGGATGGACTGCATCACGTAGTGATTATTGCCCATCAGCACGTAGAAGCCCTTGTCGATGCAGGGCGTGTCTTCGAGTTCTTCGTGGGCATGGCGGGCACCGAGCGGCGGAATGGCCGCGTCGAACGCGGTGGTGTAGCCCATGCCGGCGTACTTGTAACCGGTAGCAAATGTGCTGGGTACGCTGCCCATGGTGCCGCTACGAGTGTGGGCCGTCTTCCGGAGGATGTGCGGCTCGCGTTTTTCCTCGGGCCGCATCTTGCGGGCAACATTCACCTTGGGGCCAGCAATGTGGCAGTGCATGTCGACTCCCCCCGGCATCACGACGAGGCCACGAGCATCGATCTCGCGAGCTGGCCGTACCGCGCCGTCGGCCGGTGCGGCAACGATCCGCCCAGCGGCGATCCACACATCGCGCACTTCCCCATCAATACCGTTCGCCGGATCGTAAACCATTCCGCCCGCGATTTTCATTAGGTCCGACATGCTTGCTCACATCGACATCTTGAGGACCGTGCAGTGATTCAACCCTTGCCGTGTGTATGGCCTGAGCCAACCGCTACGGAACTCGGCGATGAACAACGGAAGAATCGTCGGCCACCGCTGGTGCCGAGTCAATCATTCGCATCGGGAAGCCCTTGGCTCTGCCGGGGCGTGATCCCCACAAGATAACCGTCGTAATGTGATGTTCCCCCCGCCGCCAAAGCCGGGGCAGATTGGTTTCAAGTTTTCCACAGGCCCGAAAATAACTGGTCGGCCCTTTCCGCCGTTGGCCGGTAGTACCTTCATGCCATATTTTCGGATACCCTTAGTCGGTTGGCAACCACAGTTGCGTGCGATGCCTTCTTTGTCTTCTTCGTTACCACGATTATACATCCTGCATCGCACGATCGGCGACCTGGGTCTTGCACCGTTTCTCTTCACCTTCAACATTTCGCCCGGCAGAGGGGCCTCGATCTATGCGGCAAACTTTTTCCGATGTAGCGTGTACTGTTTGCGGGTGCGTGTGCGATGACCTGCGGCTCACGGTCGAGGGTGGAAACATCGCACGGGCGGAAGGTGCGTGTAAATTGGCCGAACCGTGGTTTGCCGCGTTGACCCGATCGCCCCAAGGGCCCGCGGCTCGCGTGATGGGCAAAGTCGTTTCTGTTGAAGCAGCGATCGATCGGGCAGCCGATCTCCTTCGTATGACCCGGGCACCGCTCGTGTGGGGGCTTACACGCAGCAGCACGGCGGGCCAGCGAGCGGCCATCGCCCTGGCCGAGCATATCGGGGCCACGATTGATACGACCGCCTCGGTGTCTGAAAGTGCCTCGATCATGGCGATCCAACAGGTCGGTGCTTCGACCTGCTCGCTGGGAGAGGTTCGTCATCGCGCCGATCTTGTGCTGATCTGGGGTGCCGACCCAGCCGAAAGCCACCCGCGGCTCTTCGAGCGGTTCATCGACCTCCCCGCGGGGCTGCGCGTGCCGCACGGGCGAGCGGAGCGGCACGTCCTTGTGATCGATCAGAAGGAAACAGCCACAAGTCGGCTGGCCGATACATTCCTCCGTGTGAAACCAGATGCGGATTTCGAACTGATTTGCGTTTTGCGCAATCTCCTGCGAGGCGACGAATTGCCCACCTCGTGCGACGTGGGAATCTCGCCCGCGGAGCTGTCATCCTTGGCAACATCGCTACGCAGTTGCCGCTACGGGGTGGTGTTCCACGGGCTTGGTCTTGCGCATGACGGCGGGGGGCACAACCAAGTGGAAGCATTGTTGCGGTTGGTCAAGGAACTCAACGCGCACACACGGTTTGCCGCGCTGCGACTCGGTGCCGCAGGCAACCTTGCCGGGGCCGAGGCCGTTCTCACTTGGACCACCGGATTTCCATTCGCGGTGAACATGGCTCGCGGCTATCCCCGCTACAACCCTGGTGAATATACGGCGAACGAGCGGCTCGAGCGCGGCGAAGTCGATGTCTGCGTGCTCGTCGGCAGCGAATCGTGCCACGCCCTCTCGGCCCGCGCACGGCAAACGCTCGAAAGCATTCCCACGATCGCACTCGATTACCCCCAGGTTCGCCCGTCGCTGGATGCCACCGTGCAGTTCACGACGGGCATCTACGGCATCCATGCCCCTGGCACGGCCTATCGTATGGATGAAGTGCCGATCCCGCTGCGACAAATTCTGCCCGCGGTTTACCCGCTCGACCACGAGATTCTAGCCGCACTCTCGCGTAAGTTGTTACAATGAAGGCTCGTGTTAACGCCCTTGCACGTGGGTCGTGATCAACCACAACGGCACCGCGATGTCGCCGCGACCACGCGGTTATCGCAACCACCCCGTCGTGAACTGTGCCGTCGCTGAAACCATGCCCGGGCCGTCCGCGTTTCGTCGCGATACCACGAATCGCCAGGTCTCCAGCGCGGCGTCATCCAACACGGTACAATCTTTCGATCCGCTTTGCGTGTTCCATGCCACACCCCGCCGTGCAACCCGCCGTCGCCGATGTTCGTATGCGTGGGTTTACAACACGCGCGACCGTGGATGCCGCGATTGCTTGGATCGATTCCACGCTTCTGCCGGTTCACGAATTACCTGCTGAAACGGTGTCGCTATTGCAGGCGGCTGGGCGGGTGTTGGCGTCGAATGTGGTAAGCCCGGTCGATGTCCCCGGTTTTCCACGAGCGATGATGGACGGCTATGCCGTTGTCGCTGGCGATACGCGCGGCGCAAGTGTGCAAACCCCGTTGCCCCTGGCGGTGCTCGGCACATGCCTGCCTTCCGCCGCGTTTGCACAAGCCGTATCGGCGGGCAACTGCGTGAAGATCATGACCGGCGCGCCGCTGCCAACGGGTGCTAATGCCGTGTTGCCGGTGGAACAGACGCGTCTCGAAGGCGATCGCATGTTGGCGATGGGCCAAGTGGCCCCCGGAAAACATGTGGGGAAACCTGGGGAGGACGTTCACGCGGGTGATCTCGTGGCACAACTCGGCAGAGTCCTGCGCCCGCAGGATATCGGCCTGCTATCTTCGCTCGGCTTGAACGAACTAACGGTCGTCCGCCGGCCGCGCGCGCGGATCCTCATCACGGGCAACGAATTGTTGCCGATGGGTACGCCTCCCACGGGAACCCGAATTACGGATTCCAACGGGCCGATGCTCGCGGCGCTCGTAGCACGTGACGGCGGCGAACCCATCTCCGGGCCGATCGTTCCCGACGATCGCGATGCGATCTTGGCGGCAATGCGCGATGATGCCGATATCGTGCTCGTCTCTGGCGGTTCGAGCGTCGGGCAAGAAGATCATGCACCCACGCTGCTGGCGCAACATGGCGAGTTGGCGATCCACGGTATCGCGATGCGGCCAGCCGGCCCAGCCGGCATGGGAAAACTCGATGGCCGCTGGGTGTTCTTGTTGCCGGGGAACCCGGTATCGTGCCTGTGTGCTTACGATTTCTTCGCGGGGCGGGCCATTCGCGCGCTCGCCGGTCGGCCTCGCAAGTGGCCTTATGAATGCGTGCGACTGCCGCTCGCCAGCAAGTTGGCCTCCGTGGTCGGCCGGGTCGATTACGCTCGCGTGGCAATTCGTAACCACACGGTTGAACCGATTGCCATGAGCGGCGGCTCGGCCCTTAGCTCGGCCACCAAGGCCGACGGGTTTGTCGTCATCCCAATGGATACCGAATCGTACCCCGCCGGCACAGAGGTCGAGGTTTGCTTGTTTGGTTGAGGGGGAAGAGTTGAAGGACAATGGAAGGCGCCTCCGGTTGACCCGTTGGCGCGATGCGAACATCTTCAGGTTTCGGCGGGCATCCTATCTTCTACGAAGCCGCGTTGACGCCTCCTCCTGCGTAGCGACGGTTTCGCCATCGGTGCTGGACACTCTGTTCGATGCGCTTTTGACGACATTCTCGCAGGCCTGATCTCGTTCAGCGGACTCGTATCTGCGTTGATTTGGCGGTGGTGAAGGACACGATTGTTAACTAAAATAGGGGGATGGTAGTATCCTATCCAGAGCGTAATGGCAAGCGGGCCCTTGTGACCGGCATCACAGGGCAAGACGGTTCGTACCTGGCCGAGCTGCTCCTCGGCAAAGGCTATGAAGTGTTTGGCATGGTTCGGCGGTCCAGTTCGTTCAACACGAGCCGGCTCGAACACATCTACCAAGACCCCCACGACGACGACGTTCGGTTGCAACTCGTCCACGGCGATCTCGCCGATGGGTCCTCCCTCGACCACCTCGTCAAAACCATTCGGCCCGACGAACTGTATAACCTCGGCGCTCAGTCGCACGTTCGCGTGAGCTTCGATATCCCCGAATATACCTCGGAAATCACGGGCTTGGGCTGCATTCGGCTGCTCGAAGCCATTCGAGAAACGAACCCCACTTGCCGCTTCTACCAGGCGTCCTCTTCTGAAATGTACGGCAAGGCGGTGGAAACACCTCAAACCGAGCGAACTCCCTTTTACCCTCGCAGCCCTTACGCTTGCGCCAAGGCATTTGCCTACGCGGCCACTCGAAACTATCGCGAATCCTACGGGCTATTCACCGTGAATGGCATCATGTTCAATCACGAATCGCCGAGGCGAGGCGAGACGTTTGTCACCCGCAAAATTACACGGGCCATCGCACGTATCCGTGCCGGATTGCAACAATATCTCTACCTCGGCAACTTGGAAGCCCGCCGCGACTGGGGATTCGCCGGCGATTATGTGGCGGCCATGTGGCTGATGTTGCAAGCGCCCGAGCCAGACGATTACGTGATCGCGACCGGCGAAGCCCATTCGGTGCGAGAGTTCTGCGAACTGGCTTTCCAATTGGCCGGAATGCCGATTACTTGGCAAGGCATGGGGATTCACGAAGTTGGCCTGGATGCCGAGGGCCGCGAACGCGTGCGAATCGATCCGCGATATTTTCGTCCGGCCGAAGTCGATCTCATGCTGGGGGATGCGAGCTGCGCGCGAAAGAAACTTGGCTGGAAGCCAACGGTCACCTTCCCCGGTTTGGTGCGGATGATGGTCGAGGCCGACATGGCGATCCACCCTCGCCCAACTTATTGAGGGCGCGTAGCAGCCCGTTGAAGTAGTCCGTTTCTCAGCCATCAAGCGGCAATGGCATCGCGGAGAGTTCGATCGGTGTTTTGGTGAAAGGTGCGCGCTCGGGAAGCGGAAACGGCGATCAGACGTTCGAG
>JADZFK010000067.1 GCA_020849945.1 Pirellulales bacterium
CCCGCCTGACCGGGCGTTGGTCCTGTCGATCGACAAGAAGAGCCAGACCCAGGCGCTCGACCGCTCGCAACCCCTGTTGCCAATGGAACCGGGCCAGCCGGAACGTCGCGCGCACGACTGCGCCCGGATTTCTCACCACGGAGCACACCGAGGTCACGGAGAACAAGCCAAGAGAACGTTTGAAGCAAGGTCAATCGCCCGTGGCTACGAGACAGGGTGTTTCCACTGTTCATGGTGGTAGGGGTACTTACTACTGGTTTTCTCCGTGGCTCCATGCCTCCGTGTTTTATTTTGTGAGAAATGCGAACAAAAACAATTCTTGAGGACAAAGGACTAGTGCCTCGAAGAGAGCGGACGGGTATTTGCCGCCTTGCCGGAGGTCGGCTTGGTTGCGGCAGAAGAGCCGGTAGCAGTGTTCTTTGGGGGTGGCCGGTCGTGCGACCTCTGAGGTGCAACATGGAGTGGCGCACCAGCGGTTGAATTCCGACGCATCGGATCGTAGGAGAGCAATGCACCGTAAGCGGCGCTGATGCCGGTTGAGGGAAAGTCGCTGGCTAATAGCAAGACTTGCCCATTGGCATGTTGTTTCGTGGTGGTGACGTTGTTTAGAGTTCCCGACATCACGAGGTACGGTTGCGAAAACGCGATGGGATCGAGAGGCGATTCACGGATGACGATGTCGCCGACGTTTCCGTGCGAGTTTGTGTAGGCAACCAGCAGACGCCCAACGGATTCATCCAGCAGCAGCGAAGGGCGCGTGCCGACAAAGGAGATGTGGTGTAAGTTATCCCAACTTCCTGTGGGTCGCCGCACGAGTAGTCCGATCTCGGTTTTTCCGTCGGTATCGTAACCTGTTTTAGCGGCCGCATACAACGTGCCATCGGAGCCTACGGCGAAGTTGATGTGATCATCGGCCACGCCGGCCCCAACCGGCGAAGTCGTATCGCCCGCGGCCCGCTCCACGCTCGACCACTTCTGTGGAGGATCGTCGGCTGCGTGGAGCCGAAACTGAAAGCAACGCCGGACTTGGTCCGACCAGAGCACTCCCACCGATCCGTCGGGAAAACTCGCGATGGCCCCAATGTCGTCGGCGCTTACGCCCGACCCAATCGTGATCGGGGCGCTGAAGGAATCGAACACGCCTTCGCTGTAATAAACCTGGATGGCGGGACTCGTGGAGATGCTCTTGTTTTCGGTGGCAATCCACAAGCGCCCGTTGCTATCTTGGGCCAGTGTGGCCGTCTCGGCCGAACTTGGCAGAACAAGTTGCGTGGCCGATGTTCGCCGCGACCACGGCTCATAACTGGCCGCGGCTTGAACATACACCAACGAAACAAGTTGCGAATCTCGCCCGGCAAACAGCAACGCATGTACGAGCGGGCCGGCGACAAGTACATCGGCCGCAGGCGAGGTGTTCGGCGAAATCAGCATCACCGAATGCCACCGATACCCTTCGAGTTTTCGCAGCCAGGTGCCGGTGCTATCGGGCATGATGCACCACCACTCGCCCGCGTGATGCCACACTTTGGATTGGGGTTTGTCGCCCGTCGAAGCCGTGATCGGGAACGGGTTCAGCGGGTTCAATTTTACGTCGGCAGCCCAACGAGAAACGACTTCGCCGGCGGATCGCGGGTCCCAGGTGGCCTTGCCGCCCGCGTTCGAGTTGAGTTGTTGGGCGATGGATTCCCAAGGCACGAGTTTGTAGTTGGTGGGGCTGGCCCCTTCGCCATCGTGGGCGATGAGCAGTCCGGCAGAAAACAAACCACCCAAGTTTGAGCTGACGATCGAGATGCCATCGGTAGCCGACACTTCGTCGATGCCGTTGCCAGCAGCGATTTGGAATGACCCTTCGTGGGCATTGGGTTCACTCCCTACAAATGACCGATTATAAGCGTGAAAGTTGTTGCTACCCTGGCTGGATGCCACTAAATGACCGTGCGTGATTTTGCACGGGTCACGCAAACGCCAATCTCACTACAGTTTATGTGTATTGGAGAGGTCAATTGTCGGCCCTTGCTTACACAGATACTGATTCAGCCTTGTTTTCAAGGTCAAATTGCTATCACTGCTTTCACTAGTTGAACCCCATCTGCAACATCAAAGGCGGTTTGACGCAAACGTGCCGAAACGCAACCCATCCATAATCACGCACGGTCATTTAGAAACTACTGGCTACTTGGAAATGGAAAAGGGGCCTTCCGAGAATGTCCCCTTATCCACTCACTCTTTTTCAAGTGAACTCAAAAGCTTCTCGTTCTCCGCAACGACAGTTTGCCAATTCGGTCGATTGTTGTCTTGCAAATACTTCAGCGTTTTTCGCAATCTCGCGGCAAACTCTTTGTCGGTGAGTCGCTCGCTACACTCGCCTCGAGCGGGAATATCGCGACGAACAGGCGGAGCAATTTTGGGATCGGCAACGCCGGTAAAGTCAAATGGAGTGACCATCCAGTAGGCATGTTCGAACCGTGATGATGGACCTGCGGCATGATGGACCCATCGAGTGGGCGTCTTCAGGTACATCACGACCAAGTCGCCTGGATCTCCTTTTTGCAACCCTGGGATGTATTGGTATTTGGTTTGCCAGCCAGTCAAGACTTCCAGTCCTTCAAACAGTTAGGCGAGCGAAAGGCTGCTATCGCCTTTCACATTCGGTAACTCGCTAGACGACTTGTGCTCTAAAAACCAATAGTCAACGGCCACTAAGGCTTGCTTGTCACAGAGAGGTACGTTATCCCGATCAAGTGTCAAGATATATCCAAAAAAGAATGCTGGGAACAACGAAAGAATGCCCAGCGGGATCGTCAGGTTTCCGAAGTAGGGGAATACCCTACGAGAGTTGTTTTGCTTTTCGGACATACGCTGAAGCCTCAATGCCCGATGGATAGGGTGCGCCCCGCTAAACTTCCGCTTCGATCTTCCGCATGTATTCGATACTTCGCCGGCCGATTTCGTCGGGGCTGGGTTCGTATTTGAAGACTTCGACGCTGATCCAGCCATCGTAGTGGGTTTCCTTGAGGGCGGCGAAGATGGGGTGGAAGTCGACATCGCCCATGCCGGGGCCGAGGAGGTTCGGGTCGTTGGCGTGGAAGTGGACGGCCCACTCGCGGCTTGCGCGGATGATATCGGGGATCGGCTTGGGTTCGCTCGACATGGCTTTCACATCGAGGTGGAGTTTGCAGTAAGGCGAATCGACCATTTTGGCGAGCCGGATGGCCGACTCGGCCGTGAGCAGGAAGTCGCCCTCGGTGGAGCCGAGCGGTTCGAGCGCGAGCGTGACACCGTATTGTTTGCAGGTGCCGAGACAGGCGTGGAGCACTTCGACGGCGTAGGCCTCGGCATCTTCGTACGAAACGCCGGGCAGCAGGTTGCGCTGCTTGGGCGAGCCGAGCACCATGATCTTGCCGCCCAAGTCGGCGCACACTTCGGCGAGTGCCCGAAGGTACTCGCCCGTGTGGCGGCGCACGGTGGGGTCGGGGCTGGTGAGGTAGAAGCCTTCGGTTTTGGCGAGGAGCCAATGGAGGCCGACGATTTCGAGGCCATTCTCCTCGGCCAGCGCGCGGGTTTCCACAAGGCTTTGGGCCGAGACCTTCCGCACGTCGAACGGCTCCTCGTGCGGCAGGAACGTGAACGGGGCGATTTCGATGCCCGTGTAGCCGAGTTTGCGGATTGTGGAAAATGTGTCGGCAAACGAGCGGGTGCCGAACGTTTCATTGCAGATGGCGAACTTCATGCGGGAACCTGACGCGGAAATATTTACGGTGGTAGCGGGGCGGTTTGAATGTACCCATCTCGCTCCGCGAGATGATTTTCCTCTCGCGGAGCGCGAGGAGTACAATTCATTTCGCAAAAGACCCCAATACCTTCACGGTAAATCGCTTGCGACATCGTTCCAATTCTACCATATTGAGGTTCTCCGATCACCTTGCGGCAGCAGAGCCGCGGGGCCGATCGCTAATTGAAAATGGTGGAGATGGATGGGGGGCGTCTCCGACGCCGATTTCACGCGAACCTTGAACAAGGTGCGATGTGCGACGGTTCGTCGGGGTCGGAGACCGCTCCCACAAGCCCTACGGCAACGCTTAAGAATCATGGAAAACCTCATGCTCTTCGATCCAGAGACCGATGCACCGGTGGTGCCCGAATCGCTCGAGTTCAACCGCATTCATCAGGGCGATTGCCTTGAGTTGATGCGGAAGATTTCGCCTGGCACGATCGACCTGGTGTTTGCCGATCCGCCGTTCAACATTGGCTATGAGTACGATGAGTACCACGACCAGCATGCGGATGAGGATTACATCAACTGGTCGCGTGAGTGGATGGAAGAAGTGCATCGGGTGTTGAAGCCGGGCGGGACGTTTTGGTTGGCGATTGGGGACGAGTACGCGGCCGAGTTGAAAGTGGATGCCGAGCACAAGCTGGGGTTCCATGCGCGTAGTTGGGTTGTGTGGTACTACACGTTCGGTGTGAATTGCAAGCGCAAGTTTTCGCGGTCGCACGTGCATCTTTTCCACTTTGTGAAGGACGAAAGCAACTTTACGTTCAATGCCGAAGACCCGCGTGTGCGGGTGCCCTCGGCGCGGGCGCTGGTGTATGCCGATAAGCGAGCGAACCCCACGGGCCGGTTGCCCGACGACACCTGGATTCTGCGTCCGCAAGACTTGCCTGAAGGTTTTCAGCCTGCCGACGATACGTGGTATTTCGCCCGCGTGGCGGGCACGTTCAAGGAACGGCAAGGCTTTCATGGTTGCCAGATGCCCGAGCAGTTGCTGGGGCGGATCATTCGAGTGAGCAGCAACGCGGGCGACGTGGTGCTCGACCCGTTCGCCGGCAGCGGGACGACGTTGGCGGTGGCGAAGAAGCTGGGCCGCAAGTGGCTTGGCTGCGAGCTTTCGGCCGAATACGTTCGCTCGGCGACCGAGCGGCTGGAGGGGGTCGCCGAGGGGGCGGCACTTGACGGCCCTGCCGACCCGCTTGCGAGCGCCCCTTCGACGGCGAATGGAAAGAAGCTTGGTGCGGTCTCGGCGGCGCCAGGCGAAGAGAAGAAGAACGTGCAAGATGAGGTGGCAGGGAGCGAGGAAGGCGAGGAGCTGGGGAACACCGAGTTGCTTTCGTCGGAGGTTTCGCGTCGTGCTTCTTCCGTGGTTTCGCTTACGAAGCGTGATGTACGCGATGTGATTCGCGATGCGCTCGTTGGGGCGTATTTTGCGGCCTATGACGGAAGCTCGGTCGATTGGTTGCTGGCGGACCCGCGCTTGCAAGAACGATTCCACGAAAGGTGCGTCGAGGCTGGGTTGATCGGTGGTCCCGCCGACTGGAATCGCGAGTTGCTGCGTCTGCGAAAGACGGGCGGCTTCCCCAAACGTGGCGAGTTGAAGAAGGTTCACGTGACGGATGAAGAGCTGGATGCCTACAGCTTTGCCGCGGAGATTTCCTGGCGGCTAACGCACGAGAAGTACCACGGCCCATCGATCGATGAAATCTTTTGTGATCCGGTGAAGTCGGCGTTTTTTGATCGATCTGCACGCCGGCTTGTGCAAGGCGTTGAGCCGGCCCCAATTCGCTGGGCGGCGCTGCGGCTGCGCAAAGCGAGCCGCGAATTGGTGAATGAAGTGAAGCGATATCACTTTGTATTTGCAAAGCGAGATTTTGCCCGCTTCCAGAAGTGGCGCGGCTTCAAACCGAAGCGATTTAGCGGCCAGCCCGGATTATACTTTTTGCGAGATGAGGAGAAGAAGCCACTCTTCGTGGGACATGCGCGGAATCTGGGTGCCCGCCTCTCGGGCCATCTGGAGTGTGCGTACTTTTCAGACCATGTTTCTCAGTTGAGCGTGATTGCCGGTGGCGATCTGCCTGGCGAGGAATACCGAGCGGCGTTCAAGGAGGAATTGGTTCGGCGATATCATCCGCAATGGAATATGCCGTTGGTCGGTTTGACGAACGCATGATCGTTCGACTGTTGCACTTATTGGGGAACCACGAAAAGCACAAAAGCGCACGAAAGTAAGTCGATTGGAGCGTACTTATTGATTGATGTTCGCGCTGCAAATGAACTTTCATGGAGCTTTCGCTGCGCGGTTTTCAATAGTGCAGTAGGTTTCGCCGACCAAGCCATCAAACGGGGATGGCGGCAATTCAACTCACGGTTCGGGTTTTCGTGCCTTTCGCATATTTCGTGGTTCTGAAATGTGAAAAGTCGAGGAAAGGCGGATGAGAAGAAGGAGTAGAGCGGCTCCTCATTATTCGCGCATTGCATTGGCCCAGGCGTCGAGGGGTTGGCCTTCGCTCGCGTTTGAAATGCCCGCTTTGTGGGCGATCTGCAAGTAGCGGTCGAGCAGCGCTCGCCGCTCGTCATCGGCGACGCGCTTCGTGACGAGCTTCACGTACCAGATGCCAAGCCGCGCGGTTTCGACGCGGAAGCGGATGTCGTCGTTCTCGGCAAGGGTTTCCGCTTCATCCAACAGCTTGTCGGCTTCGTTGAGAAACTCATCGTGGAGGTACGCGACGCCGGGTGAATCATAGATGTGGGCGTGGACACCGGCCTTCTGGGTCTGGCGGTTCAGTAGCGCCACGTATTCGCGCATTTTGTCGGCGGACTTGCCGTAGTAGGCGTTCAGGAATTGATCGGTGAGTGTCGGAACATCGGCGTTGGGGTTCCAAAGTAACTTCGCAAGCAGATAGCCGCGCAGCGGTTCCATTTCGCCGTGGCCTCCGGCGGAGTAATTGCCTTGTTCGAACACTCCCCTGACGCCATGCTTTACGAAGAACTGTACGTTGGGTTGCAACGCGCCGAAATTGGGGAACGGTTGTTGGTACTGACCAAAATTGGTTGTGTAATCCCACACGTACAGAAGCGGCGCGACCGGTTGCCAGGCCTTGATATCCTGGACAAACTGGCCGTTCTCGTTGGCCGAGCAGTTATCGAACGGATGGGCGAAGCAGCATTCGATCGAGCACAGCCGAACGATCACGTTGTTGCGTGGCCGAAGGCTCTTCGGCGGTTTGCGGGTGTATTGGTAGGCCAAGGTATCGATGCGAACGTTCGGGTGTTCCTTCTCCACCGCTTCGGCAACGGCGTTCACGAAGGTAAGCAGCGATCCGGCCGGGCCGCCTTCCGCGTCGTCAATGGCTTTGCAAGTGGGGCACTGGCAATTGTTGATCGTATCATTTTGCGAAACGCTGATGATACTGGCTTCAGGATGTTCCTTGATCCACTGGAGCACATTTTCCGTGGCGATGCGTAGCACGTCGGGATTCGTGAGACATCGCTGCACGTACCCATTTCTTCGTTCGCCGCCAATGAGTGGGAAATACTCAGGGTGTGTGTCGTAAAGCGCTGGCGGCACCAGCATGTCGAAGCTGTGTACGAACGGAAAATAGACCGCCATTCGGCCGCCATGCTTTTCCGTAAGTTGATAACTGTTGCCGTTGAGCCGATGACGGGCGGCGAAGTCGGCATTCTGGATGAACTCCGACCAGTACACTTCGCGGTATTCGAGCGCTGGTGTTTCCGATTCGTTCAAGTCGCCCAGCTTAACCTGATCGAGCGTGGGTACCTGCTCGAAATCTGGCGTGTACCAGCGGACGCCGAGCTTGTCTTCCAGCAAGGCGTACACACCATACAGCGCGGCTCGCGGGCCGGTGCCAGAAATAAGCAAACGTTTTCCCGCAGTTTGCAGCGTGAAACCATCGAGGCCTGGCTCGGGCACTGGCAACTTCACCGCGCCCTCGGGAAGCGGCGCGCCGCCGATCACGATTTCCTCCTCCCGGCGAGGCTGGTCATCGGCCACGATCGGCAGTTTCGCGCCGGTTGCTTGTTCGAAGTAATGTTGCAGTTCCTCGGCCGCATGCCGCTCGGCCGCGGAAGGCTTCGCCGCAATGACGATCTGATAAAGGCTCTTGCCATTTTGAAAGAGCGTGACCTCGGCGAGAACGGGGGCCGTTGCCAGGTACAGCATCGGAAAGCAGAGCAGGGTGCAGCGGAAACGACGCATGGGTTGCTCCCTTCAAGAAAGAGATCGAACGGGGGGGCCGAGCACTTAGACAAACATCAAGAGCTGGCGCCCTCGAGGACTCCCCCGAGGCATGGTGGGAAACATAACGGATCGCGCACCGACCGTCAACCAATCGCGGAAGAGGAACAGGGCCGATCATTTATTCAAATTGGGCGAGTGTATTGGAAACCAGCCCGAAGCGTCCGCGAGGGAAAAAGCGCTCATTTCCTCGCGGATGCTTCGGGTTCGTGAGTCCTCGCTGTGCCGAACAGGAATAACGGATCGGCCCTGGGAAGAGGATCAGGGCCAAGCGGGATTTGGCTTTGGGCTGAAGAAACAGGGGGTTGACATAAATAGTATAACAATATACCTTTTGTGTTGTGGCGAACAACAAGCAAGACAACGGCGATCCGCGGCCCCTTTACGTTCGGTTGAAGGAAGCCTTGATGGCGGAGTTACGCCAGCGTTATCGGGCTGGTGATCTTTTGCCGACGCAAGTGGAAATCGCGAAGCGGTTCGGGGCAAGCCTGATCACGGTCAAGCGGGCATTGGCCGAGATTGGGCGGATGGGGCTGATCGAATCGGTTCGTGGACGCGGTACGGTCGTTCGTCGGCCGACCGTCGTCGATAGCCACACTGGGCTTTCGAGCTGGACCGACGTGATGCGGGACATGGGCATCCAACCGCGTACGACGTGGAAGCGTATCGACGTGGAGCCACCCAGCGATGAGTTGCGTCGATTGTTGCGGCTCGGTCGTGGCGAGAAGCTCGCCGTCGTTCGGCGGTTGAGAACGGTGGACGGTGAGCCTATCTGTTTGATGACGAACCGGTTTCCGGTCCGCTTGGTGCCGAATTTGGTTGAGCAAGGGTTTGAACAGGAATCGCTTTACTCGGTACTGAGAGATCGTTACGGCATTGAAATGGCCCATGCGGACGAGGAAGTGACCGCGCGGTTTGCGAATGCGGAGGAGAGCCGTGTGTTGGGTGGCAAGTGCCGCATGGTATTGCACATCACGCGTATTACCCATGATGCAAACCAGCAACCGATTGAATATGCGGAGATCGTTGCACCTAGTACGCGTTACACGTATCGGGTGAGAGTGACATCATTCGCGCGAGCGTGTAGTGCCGCGAAACCTCGGGGCGCGGGCCGCAAGAAGCCCCGTGCGCGCAAGGTAACCCACCCATGACGCTGACATTCCCCGACCAGTTGTTGCGTGTGCGCGAGACGGTGTACCGCCAAGAACAAACGTTGTGCAAGGTTGCCGAGCACTACGCCGATGCCATTGCGAACGACGGGTTGATCCATGTGTACGCGAATGGTCATTCGCGGGTGACCGTCGAGGAGACGGTCGTGCGAATGGGAGCCTTGACGGGGTTTCATCCGTTATTGGCCCACGCACTTTCCAACTTTACCGACGTGGTTGGTGCCGA
>JADZFK010000068.1 GCA_020849945.1 Pirellulales bacterium
ATTGAAGGTTTCGCCCGACAGAGTAACCGTACCCTCGGCTTCCGTATCAAGGCGGAGCGTTCCCGAGGCTTGCGCTGCCGTGTTGGTCAAGCTCATGGAGGCACTGGCGTTCGCCGCCGAGGTTGCGGCGGGAATGTCGGTGATATCCACCTGGGCCTGAGTCGCGGCGGTGGATACGTCAATCGCGACCGAGATGGAACCCGTGGCACCCAGGTTGGCCTGGTCGATCTGCAAGTCGCTCAATTGGGTAAAGTTCGTGCCGGCCGAGGTCAAGAAGTCGAGGCTGCCATCAAGCAGTTTCCGGCCTTGGAATGTCGTCGTCTGGGCAATCCGATTCAAGGCTTCCAGCGAGGAATCCATCTGCAACTGATTGGCTGCAATCTGAGCTTCGCTCAAAGCGCCTTCGTTGGCAGACTCGGTTACCAAACCACGAATGTCGTTCAGCAGCGAACTCACCTGGCCCAACGCGCTGTCGGCCGTGGCGATCACTTGGCTCGCACGATCGGTATTCGTAATGGCTTTGCGAATACTGGTGATGTCACTGCGGAGGTTCTCGCTGGCGATCAAACCGGCCGGGTCGTCTTTACCCGTGTTGATCCGCAAACCGGTGCTGAGGCGGGTGAGGGCTTGTTCCAAGGCTGCGTTGGATCGGCCCAACGTATTTTGGGCAACCAGCGAGCTAACATTCGTGTTAATGCGTGTCATTGTCTCAGACCCCCTTTGGGACAGGAATTATGGCCAACCTAGGCCGGAGAGCGCCGCGGCGCCAAACCAGCTTGTTGTCTTGTGGTGAGCGTGACCTCGTGCGATCTGAGGCGACGTGTCTCGATCGCGATTGTGTTCTCTCGTCGACCCCTATTGCTCGTCAGCCCGGGGACGCTCTCCGTGGGTGTGGATTGCGCGACGGTGTCAAACTGAGCAAGCCTAGGTTGCGATTTGTGCATGGGGGGCCGATATTCCAATTTTTCGTAGAATCCGATCCTTGCCACACTGGTCGCCTTGACTGAGATATCGACTTGGTAAATTAGGCTCTTTACGTGACATGCTTGCTTTTCGACGCAAAAAGTTTTCACCGGTCATTACAGCCGATACAACCCGTACAGTTGGCCGCAGCCAATCACGAAAAGAACAAGACTTTAGAAAGCACGTAATTGCCACGTCGGGGCAGTTACTTGCGGTCGGCCGAGGAATCGCCAATTTGGCGTGCATCATCCAGGCGAATCTTCGACGCCTGTTGATTCTCGCGCTGAATCGCTTCGTAGACTTCGCGCCGGTGTACGGATACCTCGCGCGGGGCCTCAATGCCCAGCCGCACTTTGTCGCCTCGAACGTCTACGACGGTGATGACGATGTTATCGCCAATAATGATGCTCTCGTCGCGCTGTCGGGAAAGCACTAGCATGATCCAACCACCGCGCAGTTATAAGAAGTATGTTGGTGCGGTCGCACCTTCGAGAGCCACACTTCGAGCGTTTCAGCTCGAATTCTTGCCGTAGTAGCATGATCGGAATCGAATGCCTTCCGACTCAAGAATCGTCGCTCAGATTAGAAAGTAACGATTGTGGCAATCGTTCGGCCCTGTCGTCGCGCACTCTACGACGGGCTCATTCCACGAAGTGGAGCAGAGGAGAAGTGGAGCAGAGGAGAAGTGATGTCGAAGAGGAGTGGAGAACCGAGATAGGGAGAGTACGAAAAAACACCTAAGCACTCTTCCGCCGTTCGAGCGAATCCACAACATGCCGCACCGCATGGTCATCGCGGGCCACGATCTGGCGTCCGAGCCGCTCGGCCACATGAATCACGAGCGGCGCTTTCAGGTTGAGTGAGAGGACGCCCTCGGTATGGCTTACCACGACGAGCACTTGAGCATCTTCCGATCGAGACAGGCCGAGGGGTTGAATCTCGCGGCGGGCAACGCGGACCTGGTAGCTGGAAACAAACCGCCGTGGTGAAACAACACCCAACGCAACTTCGGGGCGATCCAGGCTTTGAAGCCAGGCAAGGGCCGCCGTCTGCACATCGGCAAGCAACACCCACCGGCGGCAGTCCTCCATGCCGATCAGGCCATCGACGAACGTTAGGATATCTGTCTCTTCAAGCAGTAACGTACCAAATCGGGTCGTCGTAATTTTCATCACAAAGGGTTCCTTCCCGTCAGTTCTCAAACTTGGCGACGTGGATCGTCGTGTAGGTGAAATCGTCCAGGCTCACGAGAATCAACCGTCGTTCATGGCTCGAATCGGTAGCTGAGTCTCGGCAAACCGCCCGCGTCAATCAATCGCCTAGCTACGGTCGTCGTTCAAATGAAATCTAACAGAGATAACCGAAGAAGACTGGCAGCCGTTTGCAGCGAGGCTTGCAAGGCGTACTGGCGGGCCGTCAGGTTTGAGATGGCTTCCACTAGGTCCACGTCCACATCGTTCGAAAGTGCCTCTCGGAGTTGCACATTCTCGTCTTCGAGTTTCGTTTCCACGACTTCCAAGCTCTGCATTCGAGAGCCAATCTCCGATCGGGCGAAGTTTACACGGCTAATATCCGTATCGAGCCGCTCGACCGAGCGGCCGATTTCCTCCGTATCATTGTCCTGAAGTGCCTGCCTGAGCCGAATCAACGTGTTGAAGACGCTGTCGACTTCAAAAGAGTTGTTGTCGGTCGATTGAAGCACGTAGTTCCCATCGACATCGGTCGTATTCGAGCTGGTTTGTGTCTCTCCATCGGCCACAAACCCCAGATACTCCGCGGCCTGGCTGCCTTCCACGGCCGATACGATGAGGTCGCCCGTGGTCACGGTGCTTTGATCGACCAGTTCGATGCCGTTGCCGTTCGTCGCCAAGCGGGCGAGCACGGCGGTGGTGCCCGAATTATTGGCCGAGTTACCGTTGATCAGGTCAATCACGTCCTGCACCGTATCGGCGGTGGATAGGTTGATGGTCAGTTGGGTGCCGTCTCGGGCCGTAATCAGCAAATCGTTATTTGTCGAGTCGGGCGCGGTCGGTACGCCGACGCCACGATTGAAATCCTCCAACTTGGTGGACGCGGTATAAGTGCGGATGCCCAACTGGGTTGCAAGGGTGCCCCCATTTTCACCAATCCGAAGGTCTGCGCCGCTCAATCGCGACCGGACATTGATCCCGGTGCGAGCTTCATTGATCTCGGCGTACAGGCCAAGGTCCGAACCATTCAGCATGTTCAGCAGGTCTTCGACCGTTTCGGCAGTGCTGGTGTCGAGCGTAGCCGACTGATCGCCGTTTGAGATGACCAAGCCCGATGCCACATCGAGTGGTTCGCCGCTGCCGCCCGAGGTGATTTGTCCGAAGTCCGCCGCTTCTACGGAGTTTGTTCCACTATCGTCGGTCGAGACCGCATCGTGATAATCGGGCACAGCGGTGAACGTGCCCTCCGCCGTGATCGCCGCGGCGACCTGAATCGCGTTCGAAAGGCCACTCTCGATGTGAACCGTAAGCGTTTTGTCGCTGGGGACGCTATCGTCGTAAACGGCCGTTTCGGCGCCCGCGATGCCATCATCCACGAAGATCACCCGCACGTCGTTGAACGAGGTTCCATTCTCCGCGGCGGTGATGAGAATGTCGTTGTTTGCCGAGGCCGACTCGATCACTCCCAGAGACTTCGTGCCAAGCAGATTCTCCAATGGAGTCGTATGGAGTACCGCCGGGTTGAGCGAACTGCCGACGATGGAACTTGTCGGGGTTGCATTCGAAGGCGTGAGTATCCCGAGTTCGGCGGCGGCATGGCCTTGTGCCACTTCCTTCACGCTGATGGTACCACTCGCCGTGGTGAGGGTCAGCCCCGTGCCCGTGATTCTTGCTGTAACCGAGGTCCCCGTGGGGGCTCCCAGTTCGATGAGGCGGGTAATGTCGCTCATCGTGGCTGCGCTACTCAAATCCACGACGCTCGTAACGGTCGAGCTCCCAGTGTCGATCTGCAGAGTTATCGCCGCGTTGCTGCTGATGCCCGAGCCCCCGTTGAGCGAGGTGACCAGCGTTTCATCGGTTAGGTGCGGAGTCAGCGAATTCCCCTGCAATTGGCTGGAAATACCGCCAAAGACTTCCGTCCCGCTGAGGTTCGTTTCAAAGAGCCGCTCGAGATCGACGTAACTCCGCAGCAGGCCCTCGTTGCCATAATACTCGACGTATTCCGAATTGTAATCGTAAGGTTGGACCTGCGACTTCGATCCCGCAAACAGGTATCGTCCCTGCGATTGGGCATTTCCCGTTCGCACCAGCGTTTCGATGGCCTCGTCGATCCGCTGGATGAGTGATTGACGCTGATCGCTATTGCTTAACGTGCCCGCAATGCCGACGGTTTCGGCTCGCAAGTCGATTAGCTCTTGACCCACGGCCACCAAGTGCGATTCGGCCGCACTGAGATACTGGTTGCTGGATTGGATGTTCGTTTTGATCTGTGCCTTGCGATCGAGGAGTCGTTGCAAACCGATGGCTCGCAGTGCGGCCGGCGCATCATCGCTAGGAAGTTCGAGCCTTCGCCCCGTGCTGACCTGATTCTGCAACTTGAATAGTGCCAACTGGTCGTTCTGCACCTGGTTTGTTAGGTGCGTACGAACGAACAAGTCGCCAACTCGCGTCGTCGGTACAGGGAGGATACTGGCCATTTTTACGGTCTTCGTCGCTTTGTCGATCCTAGAACCTTCACGGGATCGATGGTCGGGGCAGCGAGCCTTACGAGTCGATTTACAGGTTCACCAAGAGATCGAGCAATTCGGATATCGTTTGGATGTACTTGGCCGATGCCTGGAATATTCGCTGAAGAGTCATCATCTTGATCGCTTCTTCATCGACGCTCACGCCACTTGCCGCCTGGGCCTGGCTCTCCAAGGCTCCTTCAAACGAGCGGAACCCATCGGCTACGGCTTGAGAAACGGTGGACCCTTGCGTTACTTCATTGATGAGTTGGGTGTACAAGTCTGCCAGCGTGGCCCCACCTGCCGCATCCAACGAGGTGGTCAAGAACGCGGCAAGTCGCTCGGCGTTGCCAGAACCACCCCCGATGCCATCCAAGCTCGCCGCGAACTTTCCGGCATTCGTGATTCCCTTCAACTCATCATTCACGCCTAACGAGGCCGCGGTCGAACCGGTAAAGAATGTATTCAGCCCCAGCGCGGCCAATGTACCGCTCGTATCGTTCGAGAAACCGAAGTCAATGTCGGTCGAATCGGCCACGATTTGCAACTGCCCCGTAGCCGAGACGCTCGCACGAATGCCGTCCACGGCATCAATCTGCGTGGCTAGGTCGTTCAGTGTGGTGTCGTCGTCAAGTCCATTGAGGTCAACTCGAATCGTGACCGTGTGGGTAAGATTGTTCTCCTTGCTACGAACGAGTAAATCGAACGAACCGTTCACGGGCGTAAATGCCAGCCCCACTTCGTCCAAGGCCACGACAGGGTCGGAAACGGCCTCGATGCTTGTCAGGCTATCGAACCCGACCAAGCCTTGCCCTTGAGAATAGAGTTTGTTGAATTCAAAGGCGAGCGTGGCCGCCAGGTCATCGAGTCGGCTCAGGAAGCTGCCAGTCGCCTCGTCGCGAGCTTCATACAGGCCGTAGAGTTCCCCGGAAGTCGCACTTACAGGGCTGTTGGTTCCGTCGTATTCCACAAGGCCCGATGCAACGCCGTCGGTGCTCGCTTCGCTCGCATGGACGGTCCGGCGCTGCCCCTCGAAGACCAGAAGCTCGCCCCCCGCCGTGATGCTGACTCCGCCACTCGGTTGCTCGGTAACAGAGATGCCGATGATTTCCGAAAGTCGATCTATCGATGCTTGCCGCAGAACGCGCAATCCGCCCGCCTCGCTGCCTGAACTGTCTCCGCCCTCGGCAGTCGCAATCTGAATATTCAGCCGCTGGATTTCTTCCGTCAGCGAGTTGATTTCGTCGGCCGCGTTGTAAACACGGTCGTTAAGCTCATTACGCAGGTCGTTTGCGCGGTTATAAAGGTTGTTGATGTTGCTGGCCAGCGAAATGCCCTTTCCGACGGCCAGGCTGCGAGTCGCCGCGTTTCCAGGCGCTTTAAGAACTTCATCGACCGCGTTGAAGAATGTCGTCAGTGCATTGCTAAGGTCCTCGGTATCATCCAGTTCATTCAACAACGATTCTAGCTCGCGGTAGTTGTCCTCCTGCACTTCGGCGCCGGCACGATCGCCGCGGGCACCGACAAGCCGCGAGAGAACGAACTTGTCGAGCTTCTGGACGATGCTATCGACCTTTACGCCGAGGCCCAGCACCAGGCCTCCTTGACGCTGCACAGGGGCTGGCACATAAACGGCCTCTTCGCGCACGAAGCCTGGTGTACCGGCGTTGGCGATGTTGTTCCCCACCACCTGCAGGCCAATCTGCATGGCCTGCAACGTGTTCCCGCCAAGTTGGATTGAGCCGAAGAGACTCATACGCCGCTCTCGAAAGACCTACCGGAGGAGTCGAGCGTAGTGGCGGAAAAGGAGAGACCTAAACGGGCATCGCTATGAAAAGAGCCGACCCCCTGATTCCGTCCGGCTACGCGGCACGATCCACCAGCGCGCCACTGGCCGCGCGGTTCGAGCCATTACCATATGTCGGCTTTGGTTTGCCGCCGGTAGCAATAATCTCTATCAATTGAGAGAGATGTAACAGCGAACGCTGTACTAGCACCCAATTCGCAAGGCTTTGGTGCTGAAGAAGTTTCGTTCGTTGTGCCGATTCGCGGATGCTATCTTGCATGCAGTGACGCGACGGCGTGTCGAGAACCCCGCTTAGCGATTGAATGCTATCACTCGGGAGCCCCTCGCTGCTGGCCCGCGCAAGAAGGTTTTGGCGGCGTTCGTGGCACGCTTGAAGGCGGATAACCAACTCCTGCTCGCGCGCCGACAGCGCCGACAGCGCCGCTTCGTCGCGGGCCACCAGCGATTGACGCTTCTCGCTGAGTGTGCTCAACAAGGAGGTCTGAACATCGGCTAATTCCGTCAGCAGTTCGCCGATTTCATTTTCGTAATTCTTTACCATGCATCTGGCGAGCACGTGCTGCGTGCCGTCCCCTGGAATCCTGGTGCTTTGTTTCAATACCGGTTCTGGTTCGAGTAGCGGTTCGAGTAAGGGCAAGAATCCAACGGTCCGCGAACCCTCGCCCAACCCCTTCCTAATGGGGAGGGGAGTTCCGTTCTGTGTCAAAGCACTAGCGTCGTGGTAACAGGTTCAACTGTCCGAAATCTCCCGCCACTTCAGCCGACTTCGCAAATCGCGGAAATTGACGCTCGAACATTGGCTCCGAGAACTTCGAGGCCGTCGTCTTCGTCAAATTCTCGGCCATCGTCTGGTCGAGCTGCGACTGAAATACTTCCTCAGCGCGGCCACCGTGGAAATACGCCGGTTTGCCGACCGTCGAACGCATGGCCTTGAGCATCTGCCCATAAAACGTTTCGCCAACGAATTGCGTGAACTTCTCGCGGAGCTCCGTTTCGCTGCCACGGCTGTTGACCAGCGAGGTTTCCAGCCCCTTTTTCGGCAGAGGCATCACCGAGGATGCCGAAATCCCAATCACTCCCGGGGTATTGCCGATCGCGTTCATGGCCTGTTCCTTCTCTTCGCACCATTTACCGATCGAAGCGGCACGGCCGACATGGCTCTGCTCTTCCCAGCAGTTCCTAGCGTTCCAGTATCAGCCGCCCGTGCAGCTTGCCATTGCGTTCGATGCCCAGGATGATATCGATCATGTCGGCGGGGGGAACCTTGAGCGCGTCGAGTTGGGTGATCAGTGTTTGCAGCCTGGGCTTGGTCGATTCATCCACATCGATTGCGGCGAACGTGGGGCCTTGGCTGGCCTCGACCGTCACGTTCTTGTGCGTCACGATTACATCGCCAATCTCCACGTCGCCGCTAATGACGATGGTCCCGGCCCGCGGATTGATCACCACGCGAGATTCGGTCTGCGGGTCTTCGATCGGCGTATCGAGTACTTCCGAGGCAAACGCCACCGGATCGTACTTGTACACCTCCGGGATTCGCACGACGATGTTCGAGGCATTGATTGCCCGCACCGAGTCCTCTTGCACCTTGGCACCACCCGATTCCGAAAACTCCAGCTTACGTCGAATCGAGTAAACGACTTCGTTGGCCATCTGAAAATCGGCATGATGGCGGTCGAGGATCAACGTGATGTAGCCATCGCGGAAGAAGGGAGTAAAAATATCGGCTTCCAACTGGCAGCCGTTGTGGATGTATCCGACCATCGGTTGCGCCGGTTCGTCGATCGTGATTTGTCCTTCGCACAATGCGTACACGCGCTGGTCTTGCGTATTCGGCCCCATGAGCGAGGCGAACGCCAATCGCCCGCCTTCCAAGCTTTTTCCGTTCATGGCGCTCACGAAGCAATCGAGCCGATCGCCTCGGCGGCCGCCCGTGGCGGGCACGGTGGCCGTTACCATGACCATTGAAACATTCTTGATCTTCTTCAGCTCATTGAATGCCTGTTGCTGCGGGCTGTTCGTTAGCGGGTTCCCCATCACTTCCATCGCCCGGGCGATTGCCCGCATCGTGGCCGGGTCGTTTGCTTCGCCCGTGCCGTTCAGGCCCACGACCAGGCCCCAACCACGCAGCGTGTTTTCTTCTTGGCCTTTGACGCGGCAGATGTTTTTAAGTCGCGTCGCGGCGAAAACCGGTGAGGTCAACAAGATGACCACCACGCAGGCTGCCAGAATGCTCTTTACCCATATTGAATGCATCGTTTGTGATTTCCGTTCTAAACCACCAAGGACAAAGAGATTACGAAGCTCGCGAGATGCGGCAGATAAGATCACCGAACGAACTCTTTCCAGTTCAAGCATTTGGCGTTCCATTCGTTTGTTTCGAGATTTCTCGTGCCTTTTCGTGGCCACTTCATTCATCCGTTTACAGAATCCACGTCAGGCAACCCGTGTTAGAACGGCTTCCACTTGTCATACCACTTCGTAAACCAGCCACGCTCGGTGGAATCTCGCACGAATCCTTTTTCCCGCTTCTCGATTCGCAGCTCGGCAACTTCATCGCTGCGGACTGTGCGATCGGGACCGATCGACTGCCGCCGTACCGAGCCCGTGAGCGATTGAATCCACACCTCTTCGTTGATCTGAATCTCTCTTCGCGCCTCAATCACTAAGTTCCCGTTCGGCCGAATATCGACCACCTGCGCCGCGATCCGGAACGTCAACGCATCTTTCGATTCAAGATCGGCCTGGGTCTTGAACTGGCTATCCAATTGCCCTTTGATACGCGGGTCGCCACGCTCTTGCGGGGCGGGGAAGATGTCCTTTCCATCGAACTTGAGCCAGTCGGTCAACACGGCATTGAGGCTCGCCGTGCGTTTTGCGTTCGCGTCGCCTTCGCTCAGCATCGTCGAACGGTAATCGACCAGCACCGTGATGATGTCGTTGATTTGTAGTTCACGCTGCTCGGCCTCGGGCGGCAAGCGGCGGTACATGAACGACGTATTTTCGAGTGTCAAAGTTCCAGGCTGAAGTTGCTGCCCAGGACTGGAAAACTGCCGTTGCTGCGCCTGGGATTGTGTGACGATCGGCGTCACCGTGAACAAGCTGGCATCTTGCCCATCGGCGCGGCGGCCCACGCCACTTAGCGCGACGGCCGTGAAACACGCCAGGCGACGTGCCCAGCGCGGGTACCGCAACAAGATCCACTGAATGAAACTGCATTTCATCGCTTACTCCCCCTTGGCTGGTGCCGGTTTCCAATTTCCTCGGCCGCTTCCGCGTTCCTCGGCCAACCGCACATTGCTGGCGACGGGGGTCGGAAACGTGCGCGGCTGCTTGGTGACTGCCGGTGTTGCGGGCGAATAAACGGCCGCTTCGCGCATGGCCACAACACGCACATCGAATTGTTGTTTGTTTTCCGGTGTTTCCACACGCACGAGTTCCCCGAGCGCTCCGTCTTGCAAGGCCTTGGCGTTTGTTCGTACTCGAATTCCGCCGGCTTGTGAGGTTACCGTTATCGATTCGCCACGTTTTACGAGCGTCGGCGATTGAATGTGGTTGGTAGTCACGGTTTGATCGGCTTCGAGAGGTTGCCGCGTTTCTTTACCGATGACTTCCTCCAGCGCGCGAAACGGAGCTTGCGGTCCGTTGTGGCGAGGATCGGGGACAAGCGAACGAACCTCAACATCGGCAGCCGTTACAATGACGCCGCGCGGCACCGCGCGCCTGGCCACCACATGAGGTTCAGCCGCTTGTGCCACTTCGACCGGTACGAGGGACTGAGAAGTGCCCTTTGGCGTGACGAAGCTGAGCGTGAGACGTTGGCGTCCTGTCCACGGCGAAGCGCCGCCCGAGAACGTGGGCAGCGAGATGGCTTCGGCCACCTCGGCGACTTGGGCATCGGTCAGCTTAAGATCGACCTGGCCCAACGCCTCCTTTCCAGATTGTTGTTTCAAATAATCCGTAGCGACTTGCACTAATCGCTGGCGGATATCTGCGACCAGTACTTCGTCTGCTGGGGGAGCCGTACTCGTGCAACTCGATCCGTTCAGAATCGCTTCACGATGGCTTCGCGATGGATCGAGCTCACTTACCGCGGCAATGGGTTGCACTACCGACTGCTTGCGTGCCGTGGGCAGCACGGCAACACCCGGTGCTCCGGTGAATCGCACCGCGGAGAGATCGACGCCGTGCGCGGCAAGCATGTCGGCCACTTCGCGCTCGCGGAGATGCCGCGTTGTGGCCGGGGCGGGCATCAGGGGGACGGCTGCCAACACGGCGCGTTGAGAAGCATCGGCGGTGACGATGTCGCCCACATCCGCCAGCCGCACGACCGATGTCGCGGGGGTTGCTTGCTCACGAAGTCGAACTTCGACGCTAGCAGCTCGGCCGCTTGCCGAACTGCTTACAATCGTTGCGGCAACAACTCCGAACATCCACCGTGTGCGGCACCAACCTTTACGAAGAACCACACGGGCTTCTGTGTGCCCCTGTTCCCCGCATCCCGCACCCCGCATTCTCGTCCACATACTGTGTGACATGTTTTGCATTTCCCACGTTGCTCACTTGCTAGCGACGATGTTCATCGGTGCGGGCTTTATCCCAACCGTCGTAGGTTGGCGGCGATCTGCATGATCTGGTCGCCGGCCTGTACGACTTGCGAATTCAATTCAAAAGCCCGCTGGGTTGTGATGAGGTCAATCAACTCGTTCACGGGCTCGACATTCGAGGCCTCCAAGTATCCCTGGCGGATATTGCCGAAGCCGGGATCCGAGGGGTTGCCGGTTGTCGGTGTGCCCGAGGCGTCGGTTTCCTGGTACAGGTTATCGCCCAGTTTGAGCAGGCCATCGGGGTTCACGAATGTGGCGATTTGTATTTGGCCAGCCGTGCTTAGCGTCGTGCTATCGGCCGTGCTGTACTGCACGGTGCCATCTGCGGAGATGATGACCCCGGTTGCGTTATCCGGAATGTTAATGTTCGGTTCGAGCAGCTTGCCGTTCGTGGCGGAGCCGAGGACAATGTTGCCCTCCGAATTGACGTTGAAGTTGCCCGCACGGGTGTAGAATGGGTTGCCATCTGGATTCTGAACTTGAAAGAAACCCCGCCCCTCGATGGCCAGGTCGAACGGGTTGTTTGTCGTTTCAAATGCACCTTGGCGAAAATCGGATTGCGTACTGGATACCCGCGTTCCAAGACCCACTTCGACGCCCGTTGCCGTGCGCGTGCCGTCGGCATCCTGAGCGCCCGGCAGCCGATACTGACGGTAGAACACATCCTCAAAATTGGCTCGGTCCTTCTTGAACCCAGTCGTATTGATGTTCGCCATGTTGTTGGCGATTACATCCAGCTTTGTCTCCAGGGCCTGCATGCCCGTGGCGGCCGTGTATAGTGTTTGAACGGTCATGTGTCATCCTTCCTTTGATTCGTGAATCGCTTCTTCGTGCAGCCAGGCAACGTGTTCGGTTACGCCCTCAGCACTCGGCCGAGAAGCGACCCTGTAATCGAGTCTTGGTTCTGGATCATTCGCGTGTTGGCCTCGAACGCGCGGGTTGTTTCGATCATTGCCATCATCTGCCGCACCGGATTCGCACCGGAAACTTCCAGGTAACCCTGTCGCACGTCGCGTTCGCTAAGGGCGAGTGGCTGGATCGTGCCGGTCGGTTCCCAAAGGTTGTTACCAACTTTGACCATTTCATCCAGCGATTCAGGCCGTGACATGCCGAGCGCGAAGAGTGAGCCGGCCTGTTCGATGAAGCCATCGGCCGTAATGTTGAAGGGCTGGTCGTTGAGCAGTGTGATTTCCCCGCCTTGCTGGTCGAGCACGGGACGCTTGCCGCCCTGCGTGATCAAGTGGCCCTGTGGATCCAGCTCGAAGGCACCGGCCCGCGAGAGGCACAGTCTGCCGTCATCACTACGAACGTGAAAGAAGCCTGGGCCATTGATGGCCACATCGAGCGGGGCACCCGTTTGCTTCAGTTCGCCTGGCGAGTAGTCTGTTTCGACATCGATGATCTTCACGCCGCCGCCGAGGTCGTTGATCGAGCGATCGCCCGGACTGGCCTGTCCCTTTTGAATGGCCTCGGCATACCGGGCCTGGAACATGGCCACGTCCTGCTTGAAGCCTGCCGTATCGACGTTCGCCATGTTATTGGCGATGACTTCCAAACGCTGAGCCTGTGCGGCGGCACCCTCGGCCGAAATGTACATTCCGTACGGCATGGCAAGACGAACAATACGCAGGTTGGCCCCCCCGCGACGACGCTCGTTTAAGCAACCGGCGTGCCACGAGACCACCGCCTTTCAACTACTCGCCGTAAGTTGTGCTGCCCCAATACCATGCGAACAAACGCGCAAACAGACTGCCCATTCTGCTCGCAGCATGCGCCGACGGAACTTGCGCGGCCTTTGCCGAAACCAAGGCCGTGCTAGCAGCAGAAACTGCCCATTACTCAGAGTGCCTTCATCTGAAGCAAGAAAGATTCGCGCCCTTACACCGATCCCGTTAACCGTATCCCAAGTCGCGGAGGTCTTGTTCGGTCAGGCCGACATGGTGGCCGTACTCGTGCAAGATCGTGCGACGGATTTGTTCGTAAAGTCGGGCCGCATCGTATCCGCCGCCGCGCTTGCGAGCTTTCGTCAGCAGACCCAGCCGGTAGATCGTGACGACATCGTTCGGGACCCCCGATTGCTCCACGCTTCGCTTAGTTCGAGGAATGCCCGTGTATAAACCGTAGAGGTGCGCAGGGTGGCGAATCCGCATCTGGCGCATCACCTGCGGCGAAGGATAGTCCTCGACGATCAACGGCACTTCGTTCATGAAGTCGCGTACCTGCGTTGGCAGCAGTGCAAGCACTGCTTCAATCTGCTCGTCGAAGAATTGCCGGTCCTGGTCGTCCATCTTGCTTCTTTACGAACCCGCAGGTTTGCAGTGCGGAGGCCGTATCAAAGACCTTCATTGAGGCCTTGCAAGTCGGCCGACACGAAGCGCCCGTCCTTGCGTAACAACTCTCCATCGAACCAAATCTCGCCCCCGCCGTAATCGGGGCGTTGGATCAGCACAAGGTCCCAGTGGATGCGGCTGCGGTTGCCGTTGTCGGCGATATCGTAAGCGTTGCCGGGCGTCAGATGGAACGACCCGCCGATTTTTTCGTCGAAAAGCGTATCGAGCATCGGGTGGCGAACGCGATTATTGACGCCGATTGCCCACTCACCGCAATATCGGGCACCTTCATCCGAATCGAGAATCTCATTGATCTTCTTGGTCTCGTTCGCGGTTGCTTTCACGATCTTACCGTTCTTGAACTCGAATTCGATGTGATCGAACACGGTGCCCTGGTAGCGCGATTGCGTATTGAAGCGAATGACGCCTTGGATGCTATCACGCACGGGTGCCGTGAATACTTCACCATCGGGAATGTTGCGCTCACCCCAGCACGGGATCACGGGAATGCCCTTGATTGAAAATTCAAGCTCGGTGCCAGGCCCCACGATCCGCACCCGGTCGGCCCGGCTCATGCGACTCACGAGAGGTTCCTGGGCCTTCTGCATCGCGGCGTAGTCGGCCGTGCATACGTCGAAGTAGAAATCCTCGAACGCCGGAGTGCTCATGTTGGCCGCTTGCGCGAACGAATCGGTCGGGTACCGAAGCACGACCCATTTCGTCTTCGCAATGCGGATATCCGTGTGAACCGCCTTCCACCAATATTGCTGGTAGAGGTCCATCTTCTCATGCGGAACGTCGGCAAATTGGCTGCTATTCGCCGATCCCCGGACGCCGATGTACGCCTGCACTTCCTCCATTCGGGCACTTTCAAGCTCACCTGCTAGTTTCATGCTCTCCTCGGTTGCAGAGCGATACAACGCCCGAAGCACCGCGTTCGACTTCCACGAAACCAGCGGGACGGCACCGCGCATCGCCGCCCCTTCCACCAGTCGACACACCAGCGCGGGGTCCGGCAGGTCGAAGGCTTCGATCAAGATCCGTTCCCCCTTTCGAATCTGGCAACTGTGATCAAGAAGTAAGTCGGCAAGCTGGTTAATTCGTGGATCAGGCATGGCTCTTGTGCGAAAGGAGGTAGGGGATGGGGGAGAAAACGACTGGAAATATGGACGGTTCCTAACTCGATGAATTACGGCCTAATCCGCATTTCTCACAATCAAAACCACGGAGGCACGGAGCCACGGAGAAAACCAGTAGCAAGTACCCCTACTCCAAGGAACGGAGGAAACACCCTGTCTCGTAGCTGCGGGCGGTTGACCTTGCTCCAAACGATCTCTTGGCTTGTTCTCCGTGACCTCTGTGTGCGCCGTGGTGAGAAATCCGGCCTAACACCTCAGGCTCGAAGGAAACCGCATGGGCCGTAACGGTCAACCATGATAGGCTGTTCGGAGCGGGCCAACAACCGAATTGCAGCGAATCAACACGGGTGGCCTATAATCTTGGTAGAGGATCAACGTGACGGAATCGCTTAGGAGTTGCCATGGCAACTGAAAATGAACCAGCCGATCGGCCTGAACCAACCAAGTCATTTGCTGAAACGGCGCTTGCCCTCGGCGGGAAAAGTGCCGACGAAGCACGACGGACTGGCGCGATCGATACGGCCGACGACCAGGTCGAGGCCCTCTTCGCCCCCGAGTACCAAACTCTGAACAGCCCGGCCCATCGGGCCGTGTGGGATCGCGGCGTGCCGGTCGAATTGTTCATGAGTGGCCCGCCACAAACGCCTCCCGAGGTCCAGCGGGTGATGGACGATTCCGCGGCCGTCGCCCAACGTCACAAGGTCGCCGGAACGTTGCTCAACGGGGAAGGAAAGGTCTGCGATGCCGTCCTCCGCGATTTGGGGGCCGCCGGCTACTGGGGCCTCTTGGTGGGGAAAGAGTTCGGCGGCTCCGGCTCGCCCTTCAGTTCCTTCGCACCGTTCCTCACGAGAATGGCACTCATCGATCCGACCGTCGCGGGGCTGGCCTCGGTGCATGGGTGCATTGGCGCGGTCGACCCCGTCCGTACCTTCGGCAACCCCGAGCAGAAGAAGCGTTTCCTGCCCGGGCTGGCCGACGGCTCCCGGCTCAGCGGCTTCGCACTTACCGAACCTTGTGCGGGAAGCGACCTGACGGCACTGCGAACCACCGCGCGGCGAGAAGGCGATCACTATGTGGTGAACGGCGAGAAACTGTTCATCACCAACGTGGTGCCGGGGCGCACGATCGGTTTGGTCTGCCTTGTGGAGGATGCCCCTGCGGTCCTCATCGCGGAACTTCCCCCGCAAGAAGACGATCATTTTCAACTCCGCAAGTACGGTCTGTGGGCGCTCAAGCACACCTACAATCGAGGTATTGTATTCCGCGATTTCAAGGTGCCCGCCGCCAACTTGCTCGCCGTCGCACGTGGCGACGGACTCACGATTGCTTACCACGGCCTCAACCTGGGGCGCGTCGCCCTGTGCGCAAACGCTGCAGGCACGATGCGACTCATGCTGGCCAGCATGATCCCCTGGGCCAAGTTCCGACGCACCTACGGTGCTTCCATCATCACGCGCGAACTGGTGCAACGCAGGATGGGCGAGCTGGCCGGCCTGATCGTCGGCAGCGATGCACTCGTCGCCTGGTGCTCCGGCCTGATCGATCGCGGCTATCGCGGCGAAATGGAGTGTGTCGTCGCCAAGATCTTCGGCAGCGAATCGCAAAAACACGCCGCGATCGAATACTTCATGAAAACCCACGGTGGCCGTTCGTTTCTCCACGGACACAATCTCGGCGATAACCTCCACGAATACCTCGCCCCCTGCATCTATGAAGGCGAAGGCGAAATGCTCGGCATGGGCTTCTTCAAGTCCCTCGTGAAACATCACGGAAAGACCTATTTCGAACCGATCGGTCAGGCGCTCGCGGCGGCAGGCATCCGTCATCCGAACCCACTCAACCCGGCTCACGCGTGGGCTTTGCGCGGCGTGGTGTTGCCGTATCTTAAGTGGTTGGCGGCCCGCCGGCTGCAACCCGTCGCCGCGGCAAAGCTCCCCGAGATGCCCAAACGATTGCGCGAGTACGCCGAGTTCGCGTGCGACAAGTTGCAACAGATGGCCCTGGAAATATCGAGCACCATGAGCCGCTTCCAGTTGAAACTGGCCGATCGCCAATGCCGCATGGCCGAACTTTCGCAACGCTGCCAAGACGTCATTACCATGCTGACAACCAGCTTGTACGGAGCCCAGAGCAGCGATCCGATCGTCCAAGATGCCGCCGACATGCTCTGCGAGCGGTTGCGGCAGAAACTCTTGGGCCGCCGTCCCTCAAACCACTACTTCCGCCAAGTCACGGCACTCGGCGCGGCCATCGCCGAAGGGCAGTTCCGCTCCATCGCGGGTATCGAAGTCGATGAAATACTCATTCCCTACGAACCCTAGCCGGCACCAAGTAGGTCCCGCAATCCGAGCGGGACACGAACGTTCCGAGTCCGAAACCACATTCACGAAATGTGCCGCTCGCCTCGCGGGGCCTACTTTCTTCTCGGTCCAAAGTGAAGAACGGATCGGCTGTGTTAGCTTAACGACCGCAGGTGGAAATTGAAGTGCCTTCCGGTAAAATGGTGTCAGGTAATTCTCGGATATGAATGAAATTGGAGAAGTTCGCTCCGTGGATGAAATTGAAGCGGATTATCCCTCGCAATGGATACTTGTCGGAAACCCCGTTACGAACGATGAGTTGCAAATCCTGAAAGGTGTTGTCTTGTGGCATAGTGCTGATCGAGACGAAGTCTATCGGAAGGCCGTGGAGCTACGCCCCACGAGGTCCGCAATTATCAATACACGTGAAATCCCCAGGGGCACGGTCGTAATTCTATGAGTGTGCGATTCAGTGCAGAAACGGGGCTGGTCATCGTGCGCGCCGAGCTATGGGGGCCGGCCGGCAGCACAATTCTACGAATGGCTCTCGATACGGGAGCCGTAACAACCCCGGTCAATGCAGATCCCATGACCTGGGTTGGGTACGACCTGGCTGCTTGCTCCTCACGCGTTCAGCTTACGACCGGAAGTGGCGTTGAATATGCGGCAAAGGTGACAGTTCAACGCATGGCATCCCTAGGGCTCAAACGAGAGGGATTTCCCATCGTATGCCACACTTTGCCGCCGAGTGCTAATGTCGACGGTTTACTGGGATTGGACTTTCTGCGAGGTCAGGTGTTGCAATTAGATTTTCGATTAGGTGAAATTGTACTGGAGTAGTGCGGACGCAGGTTGCGACCGACAACTTCCATCGCTCACAAGCAAGGCAATTGAGGGTATCCGAGTTTTGGAAATGGAGTCAGAACCCCCGGCAAATAGGCTGTGATTTTTTATCAGTCAAAACGGAATGGCATCAACTTAAGCGTTAAGTGTTTGTGTGGCAAGCTGTTGGCGAAGCTGGCATCGAGGACGTGTCATGAGTGGGTAGGCTTTGGGGCGTCGCTTTCGCGTGCGTGGTTCGTAGCGGCCGGGGCGTTGCGGGTTGATGGTGAGCGCCAACTCGGGTTTGTGTTCGCAGGCGGATGCTAACCAGCGTAGGGCGTCCATGAAGCTTAAGCGATCGTGCGGCACGTTCTGTTCGCGCGCCGCCGCCAACATCACCAGCCGCGCCAGGTTGTAGACCAAGGCGAACATCAGGAGTTCTTTGAGCACGCCCTGGACCGTCTGGCACTTGAGCACGTCCATCCGCATGGTCGTCTTAAGATGGGCGAAATTGGTTTCGATTTCCCAGCGGCATCCGTACAGGCTGGCGATCTCGTCTCGCGGATAGGCCTCGACCTCGAGCAGGGTGGTGACCAGCGTCACGACGCGGGTGCGGAAGCCGCGGCGCATGGTCCCATAGCGCACTTCGCGCACGATCTGGGTCTCCGGCAGAGTTGCGAATTGCTCGGCCGAGAGCCACTCGGGACGCGTGGCGGGCCGGCGGTATTCGACGACCTGATCGAAGCGGCCCAACTTGCGAATCAAGCGGTTGGTGGCCCACCGCGCGGTCGTGCCCTTCGGCTGTTTGCCCACCAGCTTGCGATCCTTGCGGAAGCTGACCAAGGTTCGCTGGTGCGCGCGAAACACTCCGTGCAGATTGGCCCGCAAAAGCAGGGCCAAATGCACGTAACTGGCAAACGCCGTGCCTCCTACCAGAACGTCACCGGACTGGAGTTCGGGATGGAACTTGGCCACGTGTGTCAGGTCGTGCGTCCGCAACGGTGCGGCCATCATCTGGACCAACAGCCCGGTGGCGGCATCGAACATGGCCAGCAACCGCGCCACCGGAAAGCCACAGCCCGCGCGCTGCGCGCCCGACTGACCAAAGTGCTCGCGTAGTTCGTCGGTATCGGGCATGGAGAAGCCAGTGCCGTCTACATAGAACGTGCGATGCCCACGCCACAGCGGCTCGCGAAGGGATTGTTGCGCTGCCCGCGAGGTCTGCTGGAGAATCTGCTGGTACACCGCCAGTGGCAGCCGCGCGCGAGCGCTGCAATAAGCGGCTGCCGAGCAAGACAATTGCGCTAGTCGAACAACGTGTGTGCAGGCCGTGTTGCCGTGCAGCACCTGCAGCAAAAACGCCCAGATCGTCGCGGCCGGTCCCAACTCGCGCTCCCGCCACGCATGACCGACTTGGCGACACGCCTCCTGGATCGATTCCGCGGTCAAACACTCGGCCACGTTCCGCTTGATCGTGGCCACGGCATCCACAATACTGAGCACCGTGGCTGGGTCTCCGAGAGGGGTGAGGTAGTTTTCACACCCCCATTCTTACCGGCAGACCCAGCTTGTCATCATCGACCGATCCGCCTTCCCTGCTAGCGTAACTAACCCCCACAATCTTCAGGAGTTACACGCTAAGTTGATGCCATTCCGTTCTGACCCGTTGTTCTGCCCCAACGGAGGAGACCTTCGGTCGGCCGCGTGGCGTGGTCGGGAGACCGTGCCACAACAAGCTGTTTTCTAACCTTTGTTTGCTTCACACGGCTAAACGCTGCCCC